>CACYDD010000152.1 GCA_902773065.1 uncultured Ruminococcus sp.
AATGAACCACTGTAGTAGAAACAGCCGTCAACAGCTATATAGCACCATCCGCTTTTGTCCCAATCGTTTTTCAATTTCAGCGTAATAATTTTATCATTATCGTGATTATCACCATCTAATTCATTGTGGTCGCAATAGGTTAAGGTGTCGCCTGATTGAGTAATTTTATTGAAATTGAAAACATCACTCAAAACATCTGTCGATTCTTTTTGTTCATTCATTTCATACCACATGGGGATGAACGAGACCCTTAAAACTTCTCCGGCGTTTGTTCGTGTATCCTTGATCCAGACATCCTTATTGGCAATATAGTTATCGCCGGACTTTTCCCAAGGATACTCTTTTTCAAGTTTTTCACCTTCATCGGTTCCTTCGTTCACTGCAATATCCACACTTCCCGGTTCAAAGCTGTTTGTACGCTCGTTACTGAAATAGACCGCTGCAAAAACAACAAGAGGAGCGATGAACAATGCTGCTATGATACCGCTGATACCTGATATTTTCTTTTTATTGTTCTTTTTCATTCAAGGCTCCTCCTTTCTTATGTACTGCTGCGTTTAACAGTGTTTTCAGCATATGCCTGTGAACTGAGATATGCGTATTCGGTTTCGGTGTTGGTGAAGCTTGCTGTCGGACGGTACATTGTTGCGCCGCCGATAGATGCCGATGCTGTTTCAAACAGGTCTGATTTCAACTTTGAAACATTAATGTATACACAGTTGTCATTAGCAGAAAGTGCATTTGCTCCTGTTGTAGTACTGTCACGGAAGCCGTCAGATATCACACTTTCATTATGCTTTCCGTCACCATAGCCCTTATAAACATTAGAGCCTTTCCAGAAATCGTAATCCGTAGATGACAGATTTGCTACTTCGGTTATACGGTAGATACCTTCGCTTTTGACATGAACCGTTTTTCTTCCGCTCCATATCGATGCCGGGAAAGTGTAGTTATCAGTATCGTAAGTACGTTTGATATCCACACCGTTCTCCGATGAGATAAACTCATACTTCGGAGCATTTGTGGCTGTTGCATTGTGATATATACTGTAATTGTAAGCTGAATTATCTGCTGCAAATTTAATATCAGTATCACTATAAACAAGTTCTTTATCACAGTTCATCGTGATATAGAATGTAGATTTAATCTTGTCGTCACTGAAATCGGATGTATTTTCATCAAACCTGTCAACCTTGAATACAAACTTTTGCTCCTTATCACTGTCATGGATGTTTTTGTCAACAAAGATGATCTTCTCGATGTCGAAGTAATAATTCTGTATATCTTTTTCATTTGGTATCTGCATTACACAAGCATAACTATTAATGCTATCCGTTTTTATCAGCTTGACACCTGTATTTGAAGTAATTGTTACAACATTTCCTTCTTCTGATGTAATCGTTGAACCCACGATGGAAACATCATTTCCGCTAATAACAAAACGTATATATCTGTCAATATTTTTATATCCTGATTTTGGTGTCGTTTCCTTTAAGAAATATGTACCTTCAGGAATATTCTGTGTAATATTCGGTATAACACCATCTGAACCTGTTACAAGATCTGTATAACCGCTCATTGGCGAAACGTCAGGAATCAAACCATCAACACTGTTAACAGCTCGATAAAGTGCAAAATGAACTCCTTCAAGCAAATTTTCATTATCGTCTTTATCTACCTTTACCGCTTTAAGCGTAAATGGTTTATTGTAAATATCAATATATGCAACCAGCAGATTACCTTGTTCATCCGGTAAATGATAATCATTCCAGACTTCATCATTTCCTCCTACAGTTATTGTAGGATTATCTCCGTCAGATATGTTAAATATTACAGTATTGGATGGCATAATATACGTTGCGGGAGCTGCTAACTGCGTTAAGGTATAATCAGTATTGCGTTCAAAATTATACATGATCGTAATTCTTCCGTTTTGATCGGAAGTATATGAACCAATTACTTCATTTCCTTTTTTCAGCGTGAAAACACCACCTGCAAGCGGTTCACCATAATTTTTGTCAGTTTCATTTCTTGTCCCCATTTTATACAGCTTAATCTCGATACCACCCTGACGGGTATTTGCAAGCGTATCAGCTCTTGCCGTATAGGTTCTGTTGGTCGTAGTCAGTGCATCGCCTTGTGTAATAGTTCCATTTGACTCGTTTACTTCAAATATCTTATAATCATCTAATGTCTTTCCATTGGGGATATCATCAGTATTGATATAATAGCGTACCTCATTATCGGGGGCTGTCAGATTCTCAACACTGTACAAAGACGGGTTAGCAAGCGTATATCCGCTGCCATCGCTGATATAAAGTGCCACCTTGATACTGCTGTTATTTGCCGGTTCAGTATTGGTCCATGTTTTTTTACCCTCTACAATATTAATTGGGTTTACTTCGCTGCCTTTTTCATACTCAGTTTTATAGCTGTAACGTGTAGCTGCCATAACAAAATAGTTGCAGGCTTCGTTGTTTGTGCCATTTGAACCAAGT
>CACYDD010000153.1 GCA_902773065.1 uncultured Ruminococcus sp.
CACATCAACATCATATTCAGAAAAACAATACCTATTATAAATATTTTTCTTGCTGTCATTCATTACACTCCCCTGTTTTTTTATTTAAGCTTATGCCCGAAAAAAAATATTAATTCATAAACCTTAGAATTTATCGGTATTTTTTCAAATCCAACAGCATATAACAAAAAATAACTCTATATAATGTAAAAAATTGTCTAAAACGTAAATTTTGCAAGAAAATGAAATTTCACTTGCATTTTTCTGTGAAATATATTAAAATATTGAATGTATTTTAAAGATTTATGAATTTTTGATCTTTTATTTTTTTATTTCAGGAGGAATTTTCATGGCACTGTATTCATCTATGAATAAAGCTCAGCTCGAAGAAGAATATAAGAAACTCAGCGAGCAGTTTGCACAGTATAAGGAAAAAGGACTTTCCCTCAATATGGCAAGAGGTAAGCCGGGCGCAGAGCAGGTATCGCTTTCTAACGATATGTTTGGTGTAGTAACACCCGAAACCAATTTTAAAACAGAAGACTGCCCTGATATCAGAAACTACGGCAACCTTTACGGCATTATAGAGGCAAGAAGACTTTTTGCAAGTATTCTTGATGTTGACCCGGAAAATGTATTTGTAGGCGGAAATTCAAGTCTTAACCTTATGTTTGATACAATAGCCTGCCTGATGAAACAGGGTGCAGGCGGTATTCCCTGGAATAAACAGGAAAAGCTCAAATTCCTTTGCCCCGCTCCGGGCTATGACAGACATTTTGGTATCACAGAATATTTCGGTTTTGAAATGATCCCTGTTCCCATGACCAAAACAGGTCCTGATATGGATGTTGTCGAAAAACTGGTAGCCGAGGACGATACCATCAAGGGTATCTGGTGCGTACCGAAATATTCCAATCCGCAGGGTATCACCTATTCCGATGAAACTGTCCGCCGTTTTGCCGCACTGAAACCTGCCGCAAAGGATTTCAGAATCATGTGGGATAACGCTTACATCATTCATGATATCAATGATACACCTGACAAACTCCTCAACATTTTTGATGAAGTTAAGAAAACAGGCAACGAGGATCTGGTATTTGAGTTCTGCTCAACATCAAAGATTACTTTCCCGGGTTCGGGTGTTGCAGCTGTTGCAGCAAGCAAGGACAATCTCCAGCGTATCAACAACCGCTATACCTATACGACCATCGGATTTGACAAAATCAATATGCTGCGTCATGTACTGTATTTCAAAGACCTTGACGGCGTTCTTGCTCATATGCAGAAGCACAGAGCCATTCTCGAACCGAGATTCAAGACTGTTGTGGATATGCTTGACAGAGAGCTTTCCGAGTACGGTGTGGCACAGTGGGAAAACCCCAACGGAGGCTATTTTGTCAGTGTTGATGTTACAGAAGGCTGTGCAAAGCGTGTGGTTGCACTTTGTAAGGAAGCAGGCGTGATCCTCACCGATGCGGGCGCAACCTATCCTTACGGCAACGACCCCAAAGACAGCAATATCCGAATTGCACCCTCCTATCCTCCTGTTGAGGAACTCAAGGTGGCAATGGAAGTATTCTGCATCAGCACCAGGCTTGCAGCAGTTGAGAAGCTCTTAAACGCATAATATCTCTGACGGTACGGGTTTCCATGCCGTCTTTTTTATCACCAATTATATTATGTACAAAAAACGGCTTGCAAACTGATTTTTTATGCAAAAACAACAGTCTCTCAAATTCTGTGTCGAAAGTTGTATAAAATTCGTCATTATGCTATATCAAATCCAAAAATAAGTTATTGACTTATTTTCAGCAGTGTTTTAAAATAGGTACAGCAAATTTTCATTCAGCGTTTTTACTTTTTAAATTTTAAGAAATGAGGATTAATTGTATGAAAAAGTTTGTTACCTGTATGCTCATCCTTTCACTGTCCGCTGCTGCATTAGGCGGATGTACAATCACCGTCAATACGCCCGAAAACTCGGCTAATTCGGAAGTAAGCACAGAATCATCTGCCCCGGAATCTTCAGAGGAAAGCACAGAATCTTCTGCCGTAGAAAGTTCTGCTGCCGAAAGCAGCGTCGAATCTTCCGCAGAGGAATCACAGCAAAGCCTGACACCTCCCGAAGCAACAGGAAAAGAGCTTCTGTTCACATGGCAGATCAAGCTTGACGGAAAGACCTATACGATCCCGTTTGACTACTCCGAGGTTGAGGCTCTCGGCTATTCTATCAAGGCAGAGGAAGATACAGAAGTCGGTGCAAACACATATTATTTCGGTGTTTATCCGAAAAATGCAGACGGGGATTATCTTAGTGTTGAATTCTGGAATCCCTCTTCCTCACCGAAAAAAGTTTCCGAATGTAAAATCGGTGAATTTGAGGTAGGACTTGATGACGGAATGGTAATTGAAATGCCCGGCGGTTTCAAGTTTGATGAAAACATCACTCCCGAAGCAGTGAAAGAGATGTACGGCGAACCTGATGATACTTACAGCGGTGACGGTTATGTCACACTTTCCTACAAACAGGATATCTATCAGAAAGTTGAATTCTTTGTTTACACTGACAGCAAAATGCTGAAATATTCCAATGTAAAGATTCAGAACTTTGCACAGGAATCGGATATTCCCGAAACTTCCGTACAAGCAAGTGAGTCAGAGGAATCAAGCAAAGCAGAAGAGTCAAGCAAAGCCGAAGAATCCAGCAAGGCAGAATCATCTTCCGCACCTGCATCAGGCACAGGCAGAGACCAACTTTTCACATATGAAATGAAATACAACGGCAATACCTTCAAAATCCCTGTTGATTTCTCGGAATTCAAAAAGCTCGGCTATTCCATCAAAGCAGCGGAAGACAAGGAAGTGGGCAAAAACACCTATACAATTGGTGTTACAGCAAGAAACGCAGAGGGAAAATCTCTCAACGCCCAGTTCTGGAACGGCACTTCCACACCGAAGAAGGCTTCCGAATGTCAGGTCGGTTCAATTGAAATCGCAGTAGAAGACGGTGTTGATCTTGAACTTGCAGGCGGCTTTAAGCTGAGTGAATCCGTCACTCCCGAATACGTCAAATCACTTTACGGTGAGCCTGATGACACGATCGAAGGCAATGGTTATGTTACCCTTACATACAAACAGGGTATCTACAACTATGTAAAATTCTTCGTTTACACCGACAGCAAAATGAAAAAGTACACCAATGTTCAAATTGAAAACTTCGTAACAGGTTCGTGACCGGCGGAGTGCCTCCGCTGTCAATTCGCGCCCTGGTTTTATTATAATATTCAACTTCATTGCCGCGCCATAAGTTTATTATTTATGGTGCGGCAAAAAATAATGGGTTTCTATAAACTTGAACGCGAAATAGGGACCGGCGGCTCGCCGGCGGGGTGCCTCCACTGTCAACTTGCGCTCAAATTTAAATAATATTCAACTTCATCGCCGCGCCTCAAGTTATATACTCGATGCGCGGCGATAAAATAATGGTTTACAATACACTTAAGCGCGAAATAGGGTACACAGGTACTCTAAGTGTAAAATTATAGTTGGTAATGAAATCAAAGTGCGGCGAAGAATTTGACTTTATAAAAAAGTAGCGACCGTAGGGAGCAAATTGACACCAGCGGCACGCTGGTGCGAATTCCCGGCGCACGTGGTGCGTGTGCCAAAAAAGTAATTGACTTTTAAGAGCAAAGATTATATAATTATGTTTGATGTGTTTTGTCGATTTATTATAATTGACAGACAAAAGATTAAATATTTGGAGGATACCGTATGAAACGTGTAAGCAAACCGGTGTTCTTTATCGTATTTATTCTGATACTCTTCCTTACATATACCTCTGTTTTCGGTATCTACTCTGAAAACGGCGATATCATCAACACTCATATCAAGGGTATTCAGGATATTCGATGGGGCATCGACATCAAGGGCGGCGTTGAGGCTGTGTTCGCTCCCGCCAAAGGAATAGACGCAACAGAAGAACAAATGCAGTCTGTCAAG
>CACYDD010000154.1 GCA_902773065.1 uncultured Ruminococcus sp.
AGTCCAGACGTGTTCATCATATTCGATCTCATCGCCTTCTTCAGCCTGTGCAGTCATTCCCTCGACAGTATCCTCCTGAACTGTATCAACGCAATCCATGAGTGCCAGCGTTTTTTTCGGCTGTTCATCACCGGATTCTAAGATATCCTTCACCCATTCATCGGATTCTCCACCTGTATAGATAAAAAGATCACATTCCTGTATTTTGATGATATCCTGTGGTGTGGGGTCAAAATTATGACTTTCCATGCCGGGTTTGATAAGCATTGTCAGTTCCACATTTTCTCCTCCGACCTGTCTTGCAAAATCATAGGAAGGGAAAATTGTTGCGATCACACTGATTTTTTTACCGTCGCCGCTTTCATTATCATCCGACACAGCGCAGGCACAAAGTGCAGTAACTGTCAGAATCACCGATAAAAATAAACATATGAATTTTTTCATAGCTACCTCCGCTTACACTGTCTGTGCCTTGGCACAATCCTCGCATATACCATAAAATACAGTACGAAACAAGTCAATACAAAAACCGTGGTCACCTAAAATGTGCCGGCACATTTCCGATACATGATCACAGTTCAGATGGATCAGCTTTCCGCATTTTTCACATTTGAGATGAAAATGTTCCTTGCATCCTTCCTCATCATCAGCATACTGAAAACACGCCGATGTTGTGCCATCTACAGTATATTTTCTGACAAGCCCCTGTTCCAACAGCTTATCAAGATGTCTGTATATAGTGGTAACCCCGACATGAGTTCCTTTCCTTTCCAGATAATCGGAAATCTGACTTACCGTGACATGACTGTCCTTGTTTTCTATCAGAAAGTCAAGAATCGCCTGACGCTGTTTTGTTTTATAACCGCTGTTATTCAATCAAAGCACCTCGCATCAAATAATTTGAAAACCGTTTTCATTTTATCACTATCTTCCCTGCTTGTCAAGCAAAAAACAAATTCTATATCTTAAATTTTGAAAATGCAAGAAAAAAGCAGTCAGGACATCCCGACTGCTTTTTTCTGATTTTATTGGATTAGTCCGTATTTCAGTTTTACACGCTCGATTTTTTTGATGATCGGCTCGGCACATAAGTATAAAAATATTGCTGTTGAAACACCGTGAATGATATCAAGCGGCAGTCCTGTCAGGTAATATGCCTTGACGCTTTCTGCTGTGGGTTCAACATGAGACATGATCATAGCGGCAGGATCCATAATTCCTCCGTAAATGATCAGTGTCGCAAGAAAGCCGAATACAGAAAAAGACAGTTTGTTTCTTGGAATGAGATTCCTTCCGAACAGCATACCCGAAAGAAAACCGATAATGCCCATGGTAAACATCTGCCATGGTGTCCAGGGTCCCTGACCGAAAATAACATTGGAGGCAAGTATGGATACAGCCCCGACAAGAAATCCTGATTCTGCTCCGAGGGCTGCCCCCGAAATAATGACGATCGCTGTCATTGGCTTGAACTGCGAAAACAAATAAAATAATGCTCTTGATGTAACGCTTAATGCACACATAACAGCAATCAGAACAAATTCACGGGTCTTGATATGACGGTTTTCAAACACAGCAAAAAAAGGTATGGTACATTCCAGCATGATCAGCAAAGAGATAAACAAATATTTTGAATCACCGAAAAAATAAATTCCCACAAATATCGTCAGAGGAATCGCTGCAAGGATCAAAAGTATCGATATTGCTGTCAGCTTTGCACTATGGTGTATTCGCCGTATGATAATATTTTCGCTTTTGCTGTGTGCCTTTATGCCCAGAGCAATAATTCCGACAGCGGATATCAGCATGACTGTGCAGCTGATATACATATAATCAGAAAGACAGGGTAATTTAAATAGATTCAGCACTGCAAAAACAGACATAAGAAATGTGACAAAAGAAACATTTCTGAAAAATGCTGCTTCCGATAGTTTTTCCTTGCTTTTTTTCACAGGCTCATGATTTTCGGTTTTCAGTAATTTTTCAATGTCATGACAGTCTTTTTTATTGCTGTCCTCAGAATCATATCTGATTTTCAATACCTTTAAGATATCTTCAACTGTCACCGTTTGTTCCAAAACACTATAGGACATTCTCCTCGCCGCTGTTGTGTAAAAAGTATTTTCCGAAAAGAATCGGTGCGGTTCGTCCATGCCTGTCAGTTCGCCGTCAAAAAACAAGGCACATCGATCTGAATATGCTGCACTGAAATCCATATCATGACTTACCATGATGATACATATTCCCATATCTGCCAGTACTTTCAATATCTTCCCTATTTCCTGTTTTGAGCGGTTATCCAGCCCTTTGACAGGCTCGTCAAGTAACAATATTTCGGGTTTTGTCAATAGTATTTTTGCAAGTGCTGCCTTTTGCTGTTCCCCTCCCGATAAATCATAAGGGTGTCGGTCTTTCAGCTTTTCAAGTCCGCAAAGATCAATCACACCCTCCACAAGCCGATTTCTTTCGGCATGGTCTGTATTGGTATTCGCAAACATTTCATACAGATCCGATTCCACCGTATCTTTTAAAAATAAAGCCTGCGGATTCTGCGGCAGCAAGGCGAGTTTCGATATAGAACTGTTTTTTCGGTCAGAACTGCCATTTAGTAAAATCTTTCCGCTGTAGGGGCGGTTGATTCCTGCGGCAGCACTGAGCAATGTTGTTTTTCCTGCACCGTTTCCGCCAAGTATCGAAATAATTTGACCTTTGTACGCTTTCAGACTCAGCCCCTTGATGATATCATCAGAAGTTTTGTTATATCTGAACCACAAATTTTTGATCTCCAGCATAGGGGTTTCTTTTTTATCATGCTTGGTTTCAGAAATTTTTAGTTCCGCAAGCTCTTTGTCATGCACAACATCATTCAGCCACTGCCGTCCTTCACTTACGGTAAGCGGTGCAGCCTGCGGCTTCTTTTCGGCATAGGTATAAACTTGTGAAGGTGCGGGCAAGGCTGCAAACATTCCGCTCTTCTTTTCATACAAAACAGCGGCTGTCTCTTTTGGTGACGTATCAGAGATGATTTTTCCATTATCCATCACTATAATTCTGTCACTGAAAGAAAAAACACGGTCTAGAGAATGTTCGCTGAGTATGACAGTTGTACCAAGTTCTTTGTTGATTTTTTGCAGCATGGTGATAAATTCATCCGCTGCGATCGGGTCAAGCTGTGCAGTAGGTTCATCAAGAATCAAAACAGACGGCTGCATGATCATTACTGCCGCAAGATTCAGTATCTGTTTTTGTCCGCCCGAAAGCTCGTCAATTCTTTTGTATAACCAGCTTCCGATACCAAAAAAAGCCGCCATTTCCGCTGTTTTTC
>CACYDD010000155.1 GCA_902773065.1 uncultured Ruminococcus sp.
CTAAGGAGGATTGGCTATGAAGTATAACATTATAGGCAGAAAAGTCAACCTGAAAGACAACTTTAAGGAACGTGTTTACAAAAAACTTGGTAAATTTGAAAAAATTTATTCTGAGGATGCAGAAGCAACTATAACAGTAACTTTGGAAAAAAACCGCCAGACAGTGGAAGTTACTATCCGTGACAACGGAATGATGTATCGTGCAGAAAGCACCGCTCTGGAGATGAATGATGCTCTTGATGCGGTTGTAGATATACTCGGGGGTCAGATCAGAAAGAACAAGACAAAACTCAGCAAAAAAATCAGACCCGAATCCTTTGAGCAGTATTTTGATGCAGAACCGACAGGCTATGATGACTATACTCTGGAGGATGAAGATTATGTCGTTGTCCGTACAAAGACTTTCTCAGTAAAGCCTCTCAGCGTTGAAGAAGCAATTCTTCAGATGAATATGATCGGTCACGAATTCTTTATGTTCCGTAACGCGAATACCAACGAGATCAATGTTGTCTATAAGCGCAAAAACGGTACATATGGTCTTCTGGAACCGGAGGATTAAAAAAATATATACATCCAATCAAATAAGCTCATAAGCAGCAGCTTAAAGCACCGACAGCATTTTGAAGAAATACTGTCGGTGCTTGATTTAATGTTAAAATTAGTTTATAATGGTAAAAAAATATAAGGAGAAATTATGAATCTGCCTATACAAGTAAAACAGGAAGAATTGTCGGAAATCTTATTAACTGTAGCACCTATAAGACCTGTTTTTATCTGGGGCGCTCCGGGAATCGGAAAGTCGGCACTGGTTGAAAAATTCGCACTGCATGCGGGATTTTTTGCATTAAAATCCGAACAACAGTTTTGATAACTTTTTTAAGGAGAAATAAAAATGCAGCTGAAAATAGCAGCAAATGCAATCAGAAAAAATCAAAATTGCACACTTGGAACTTTGTTTTATATAAATAATTTTTGACATTTGCAATAAAAAATGATATAATTTAATAATGTAATTTTGTATTTGAAAGGAGGTCGAGAAAAAATGAAACAAGAATATTTTCGTGAAGCACCGCCGATTATTCAGGAGTTTCTTGGTTATATGGGCAATGTCAAAGGTCGCTCTGAACTGTCGGTAGATGAATATTACAGGGATCTGAGAACCTTTTTTCGATTTATCATAAAGGAAAGAGGAATTGTTCCTGCCAATACAGAGATGGATGATATTGACATATCTTGTGTAGATTTGGATATGATAAAAACGGTCACATTTACGGATATTTTACTTTTCCTGAATTATTGCCAGAATGATAGAAAAAATTCATCAACTACAAGAGCCAGAAAGACATCCAGTCTGAAAAATTTTTTCCGTTATCTGACTGTAAAAGTCAATAAATTGTCTTATAATCCGACTGAAGCATTGGATTCACCCAAAAAACCAAAATCAATGCCAAAATATCTGACATTGGAAGATAGCTTAAAATTGCTTGAGGCTGTGGATGGAGAATTCCGGGAAAGAGATTACTGTATTTTGATTTTCTTTCTCAACTGTGGCATGCGTATTTCGGAACTGGTTGGTATCAATCTTTCGGATATCAACAGTGAAAATATGCTGAAAATTCGAGGTAAAGGCAACAAAGAAAGAATCCTTTATCTGAATGAGGCTTGTACAGATGCACTGCAAAATTATCTGAAAGTAAGACCGGTAGATGGAATTGATGACAAGGATGCTTTATTTATCAGTCGTAAAAATTGCAGAATGACGCCTAAGGCTGTTCAGCATATGCTGGATAAGTATCTGAAAAAAATCGGTCTTGCCGGACAAGGTTATTCGCCACATAAGCTCAGACATACAGCAGCTACGTTGATGTATCAGAAGGGTGGTGTAGATATCAGAACCTTGCAGGCAATACTCGGACATTCAAATCTTGGAACAACGCAAATCTATACACACATTGCTGATGAACAAATAATCGAAGGATTAAAAGCCAATCCGCTTGGGAAAAAAACAAAAAGGGCAGAAAAAAGGGCAGAAAAATGATAGGGATGGTGTTACAGCTAATGTCGCAAAAACAAAATTTTGCGACATAGGAGAGAGCTAAATATCAATTTAACGCTCAAAATATATTTTATAAAACTTAAAGGAGCATTTTATGGCATACACAAAAAATATTGTAACAACTGTAGCGTATATGATAGGAATCAAAAAAAACATTGTTGAACAAATTGCTGAAGAAAATATGGATCTTCTGGATTCTCTTTGCAACAATCAAAATTGCCAAACAATTCGTTATCTTTGTAAGCTGAGAACTTCTCTGATGCTGAATTTCAAAAAGACAGATAATGAAATGAAATATAATCTGACCAATATAGATAAGTTGCCCTGGTTCGATACAGAAAATATAAAACAATTAGAAAAATGGAACTGCCACATCATTAAAGCAAACGGCACTTCTTCCAAGTATATGGAAACCATTAATAAATATATTAATGAAAATATTGGTCAGTGTAAAGATCTGTTTCCCGAATGGGTCAACTGGAATTATATCAAAGATTTATTTGTAATTCCTCGGTTTACACAGGAAAAAGTGATAAAAGGTGAATTCGCAAAATATATGGCAAATATCGAATGGTATCCGTTCCAGAATTATATTCACTGGGAACCGTATGACTGCGGAGGTATGCTGATCAATGATGCAAAATTCTTTTCTGTGGTATATAAACAGCATAATGAGGTTTATGTATACAAATCAAATTATCGTGAGGCAGATGAAGAAATCAAAGAAAAAATCTATCAATTTATCAACAATACAGAAAGTGTGGAAATTGTAGTGGATTGTGAAAATTCTAATCCATACAAACTATGCAGTGTTCTTGCTGGTTTAAATCATCGTGAAACCATCAAAATCCAGAAAATCATCCTGTTTGATGATATACATACAAATCCCGGCTGGGATCTGATCGATAAATTTGTACAATTACCTGTCGAGCATATTATGGTAGAACGTGTAAAAGAACAGAAATCGCTTGTTGATATTAAAATGACAGCGACTGTATGTATGGAACATTATCAGAATCGGGTGTCATCATTTTTGCTGTTCTCAAGTGATTCTGATTATTGGGGACTGATTTCTTCCCTGCCGAATGCTCATTTTCTGATGATGTTTGAATATTCAAAGGTAAGTGACGCTATCAAGAAAACACTTTCAAGACACGAAATTTACTATTGTGCTATTGATGATTTCGGCACTGGCAAAATAGATGAGTTCAAAAAATTCGTCCTGTTCAGAACATTGAAAAAGCATTTGCCGAATTTGCTTCAATATAACGGCAAAGAATTGGTAGCTGAGATTTATAACGAAGCAAGAATTCCTGCTGAACAAAGCGAAATGGATAATTTCTATAAAAAGTACATTAAAACATTAAAATTTGTAGCAGATGATAACGGTAATATGCAGTTAGAAATTCAGAAATAAAATTGTGATTGCTAAGAAGGCGTGACATCTAATGATTATCAATACAGGTATGCGTACCGATATTCCTGCTTTTTACAGTAAATGGCTGATCAACAGAATAAGAGAGGGTTATGTACTTGTCCGAAATCCATATCATCCCGAATTGGTAACACGATATCAGCTTGATCCGGCGGTAGTTGATATCCTTGCCTTTTGTTCAAAAAATCCGACACCGATGCTTCCCTATCTTGATGAATTAAAAAAATTTCATCAGTTCTGGTTTGTGACGGTTACTCCATACGGAAAAGATATTGAGCCTTATGTGCCAAATAAATATCTTGTGCTGGATTCATTCAGAAAGATCTCCGAAAAGATTGGTGTAAATGCCATCAGTCTGCGATATGATCCTATTTTTATTACCAAGAAATATGATTTTGATTATCATATCAGAGCTTTCGGTAAGATCGCTGCTTATCTGGCAGGGTATACGAAACAGGCTGTTATCAGTTTTATTGATCTGTATCAGAAAACAAAACATAATTTTCCTGACGTGAGAGAGGTTACACCAGATGAGCGTATTCAAATCGGTAAAGCATTTGCAGAGATTGGAAAACAGCACGGTATCACTGTTCGTTCATGCTTTGAAGGCAGTGATTTAGCACCGTTTGGTATTGATATACAGGGTTGCATGACAAAAGAGATTCTTGAAAAAGCGGCAGGACTCAAACTGGATACACCCAAAAAACAGAGTGCCAGACCAGGCTGTCAATGTTTACTTGGAAATGATATTGGCGTTTATAATACCTGTCCCCATTTATGCCGTTACTGCTATGCAAATTATGATAAGCATTCTGTCATTAGTAATTTCAGAAATCACTACCCTGATTCGCCACTGCTGATTGGTCATATTCAAGAAAATGATATGATTAAAACAGCAAACCAGCATTCCTATATTTCAAATCAGATATCATTATTTTAAAGACTTTTGCCCTTCACCATCGATAAAAACATGGTGAAGGGCAAATTCTATTTAATTTCTATCAATAATCGTTCTTATCTCAGTTTCAATCCCTCTTATTTCGTTATAAAAAGCCTGAGATGATATACGTAATGCTCCATTGCCTAAAATAATAATTTGTTCCAGTCCGTCTGAGGTTACAACTCTTACTTTGTTATTTTTGGCAAGCTTGTGAGTTACTTTTTCAATATACATATCCGCCGTTTCTGCCTCTTTGGTATAGACAATACTGATATTCCCCTCTTTTTCGATTTTTTCTGTACCGCCCTTGACTTTATAAGCATCAAAAACCAGAATCAATTCACATTTTCTGTAACCTTCATAATTACACAAAATATTGATCAAGGCTGCCCTTGCCGCATCTATATTTTCTGCTGCAAGCTTTTTCAGAGAATCCCAAGAAAAAATAACATTATATCCGTCAACCAGAAGATACTCCGTTCCATCATATTTTTTATTGGTTGCTTTTGTTTTTTTCGTGTAATTTGAAGCAATGTATTCTTTGCTTTCAATTACTTTTTTTCTTTTCACAGGACCATAGGTCTGCTCAAAAATCTGCATCAGCTCTTTATCAAGAGGAAACAATTCCTTGCTTGACTGATATTTCAAAAAAGCATTTTCAGTTGTTGTAACATAGTCTTTCTCAACAACTTCTGAAAAAGTATCGGCAACGTGCATATGATTTTTTACATCATTCCATTTGACAATATATCCTGCACCATGTGAACAGAAAACCGAATCACAGGGATTATCAATATCCCTGTCAGAATCATATCCGATACCTGCAATGACTTCTTCTGCATTATGACAAACTTCATATCCTTTGAAACTGCAGGTCAGCTTACCCTTGCCGTGTGTATACAGAGTAACCTCTTTGCTGTAATTGCTCATGGTAGATACAGGTGCTGTACCTGTTATCACGGTTATATCGTTTTTGGTCTGCGGCTGTTCAAAATTTCCCGACATTCTTTGAATATCCGAGATAGCCCTGCCGATGTTTTCAGTCGGAATTTCCAGTATAAATTCGTAATACGGTTCTAACAATATGCTGTCTGTTGAACGGAGTCCCTGACGAACCGCTCTGTAAGCAGCTTGTCTGAAATCTCCGCCCTCCGTATGTTTTGTATGTGCCTTTCCCGATACAACAATGATTTCCATATCTGTAATTGGCGAACCTGTCAGAACACCTATATGCGTTTTTTCGCTTAATTGAGATAGAATCAGATTCTGCCAGTTTTTATCAAGTACCTCTTCCCTGCAATCTGCTTTGAATACAATTCCGCTGTCCCTTTGGGCAGGCTTTAACAGGAGATGTACTTCGGCATAATGCCTCAGCGGTTCAAAATGCCCCACTCCCTCAATCGGCTTTGTGATAGTTTCTTTATAGATAATACTGCCTTTTCCGAAATCAACCTGAAACCCGAAACGCTCTGCTATGATACGTTTTAGAATTTCGAGCTGAATCTCCCCCATTACCCGACATTGTATTTTTCCGGAATGTTTATTCCATAAAATATGTAGCTGGGGATCTTCACTTTCAAGAATTTTCAGTTTTTCAAATGCCTGATGAGCATCAATATGTTTTGGCAATTCAAGCGAATAGGTAAGCACCGGCTCCAAAACAGGTGCATCTGAGTTTTGTTCTGCTCCCAGACCGTCCCCGGGTACTGCAAATGTAATTCCTGTCACCACGCATACTGTTCCGGCTTCTGCCTTATCAACCGAAACAAATTTTTCACCCGAATATATCCTGATTTGATTTACTTTTTCTCTGTTGATATTCTTGTCACTTTTTAGTACTTCCCTGACTTTCAGACATCCGCCTGTCACTTTCAGGAAAGTCAGACGTTTCCCCTGCTTGTCCTCTGATATTTTAAAGACCTTTCCTGCAAATTCATCATTGTATTCAGGCATTTTGGTATAATTATCCAGACATTTCAGAAATTCACTGATACCTTCCAGTTTCAGTGCAGAACCGAACATACAGGGAAAAATCCTTCGGTTTTTTATAGCCTGGATAAGAGTATTTTTTTCAATAGTATTTTTCTGATCATATTCATTCAAAAGCGTTTCGTCACAAACAGCAATGCTTTCATAAAACTCATCTGTGGTATCCGCATCAAAACAAATACAACATTCACTCAATCTGCCTTGCAGCTGTATCAAAATATTCTCTTTATCAGCACCTTGCAGATCCATTTTATTGACAAAAATAAAACATGGCACATGATATTTCTTTAAAAGTTTCCATAGCGTCAATGTATGATTCTGAATACCGTCTGTTCCGCTGATAACAAGGATCGCATAATCCAGTACCTGCAATGTACGTTCGGTTTCAGCTGAAAAGTCAATATGTCCCGGTGTGTCTAAAACAGTAAACTCAGTTTGTTGGTATTTTAAAATTGCCTGTTTGGAAAAAATCGTAATTCCTCTTTCACGTTCAAGCGAAAAAGTATCTAAAAAAGAATTGCAGTGGTCAACTCTTCCAAGCTTATTAATATTACCCGAACAGTAAAGCATTGCCTCGGACAATGTTGTTTTTCCGGAATCGACGTGAGCCAGAATTCCGACAACTATTTTTTTCATAAATTCCGGTCAACACTTCCCCATATCAATTGGAAAGTGCTTTTCCTTTCCTGTAATAGTTAAAATAAAATATCTTTAAAACAAACCATCGGTCTGTTTTCGTCATAATTCCAGCTATGATATGCACCGCCCTCACAAAATGCACAGGAAGTACAGCAGCGGCACTTTTGGTTTGTATCAGAAAGCGGTCTGCGAAAGATATCAAAACCTTCACGCCATATTTTTGTAAAATCGTCACGAAGAATATTTCCCTGTATTGTTTCGGGGCGGCGTTCAATATCCAGACAAGCACCGATATCTCCGTTTGCCATAATACTTGCTGTGTACACCCCTGCATTACAAAGAAAGTACCAGTCTCTTACCTCTCTTTCATAATCAAGCCCCAGATAATGTGAGCAGCCGTACATTACAGGATAGCCTTCTTTTCGTTTATCGCGAATGAAATTAAACATTCTGCGGTAATCGTCCGCTTCCAGTGTATATCCATCCAGACGCAATGCTCTTCCGATTGGTTCAATATTGATCACACGCCATGAATTGACATCCAGTTCTTCCATAAGATCAAAAAGAGCATCCAATTCTGAAATGTTCTTTTTCGTAACAACGGTAGTAACCTGCACGGAATGAAAATCATACTCCAACAAATTTTTGATACCTTCAATCGCTTTACGGAATCCGCCCTTTGTTCTGCGGAAATCATCATGTGTCTGTTCCAGACCGTCAATGCTGACAGAGATTGTTCCCATCCCTGCTTCTTTCAAGGATCTTGCAATATCGTTTGTGATCAGAGTTGCATTGCTGGTCATACCCCACCGATATCCTGATTTTTTCGCATAGGAAAGTATTTCAAAAAAATCTTTCCTAAGCAAAGGTTCACCGCCGGTAATGCAAAGCATAGGCAGTTCTTTAAAATCTTGCTTTACCTTATCAAGCAGAGCAAAATAGTGTTCGGGAGACAACTGCGACGAAGTTTTTTCTCCGCAATAGCTGCC
>CACYDD010000156.1 GCA_902773065.1 uncultured Ruminococcus sp.
CCGGGAAGCAGAATCAGATAATAATTAACAATTAATAATGGCAGTTCGCTTTGGCAATCCAAAGCGGAATATAGAACAGGACAGCAGCTAAGTGAAACACTTTTAGCTGCTGTCCTGTTTTTAGAACATATCATATATGAATTATGAGCAAGGCAGTTCTATATAATTTTCCCTTGCGATAGTGTAAACTCTCTCTATTGTACTTTCGGCAGCCTTGGCAATATTTTCGATAGTCAGACCACCAATTTTCAAAAGATTCAGTATTGTTCTTTTCTCGGTTTCGACTCTGATTTCATCCATTTTGTCTTCTATCTGTTTACACACATCGCTCACTCCTTTGGAATTTGAAATCAACATGGTACTGTCATATGATTCTCTCTTGCTAATTTGTATACTAAATCTACTGATGTACCTGCGATATCAGCAATACCCACTGCATTAATTACCCCGTATTGAAGAAGCTTTAATATTGTCTGCTCTGCTGTTTCAGATTTCACTTTTTTCTCGGTTTCAGCCTTCACTCTTTTCTCAGTTTCAGCCTTCACTCTTTTCTCGGTTTCGACTCTGATTTCTTCCATTTTGTCTTCTATCAGCTTACACACATCGCTCACTCCTTTGGAATTTTCTTTCAAAAATTTCGTTTTGTCAGCCATCAGGTCATAATACATCTCATCAGCGTCTGAACATCTGAAATCATGCATCAGCCTTCCGATTGGGTCATCACCCTCATAAGCTCCGTTAACGAACAAAATATGCTCTCCGTCCGAAAAAGGTTTATCGGTAGCGGTATTGATTCGTTCAATGCGATACACCGGCAGTCCTTTTTTGAAAATATCGTTTTCTGTAATAAAAATCACATAAGTTTCGGGAAGCTCCTCAAAATCCTGACCGGCGTTCATAAATTCCACATCCATTGCACTGGAATGATATCTTGCTCTCCGCGGTGCAGCCCCCCTGTCGGAACGCTGTATTTCCAGATCATACTGTGTTCCCTTGCTGTCTGTGCCAAACACATCCAGACAAATCGAACGACTGTCAACCAGCCTTTTCAGATCATATTGTGTTTCTTCTCTGATCAGCACAAGATCCTCGATTCCGGTCAGGATCACCAGTACCATCTGTGCCAGTGGAAGATTGTTGCGGAAAAGCACTCTCATAAAATCATCATCCATCGGGCGGAGCAGTTTCAGCAATTCCAGTGCTTCTTGACTTGGCACATATTCCTTACTATTAACGGTTTCCATCGTAAGCACCTCTTTAAGAATATTATACTTTTTAATTTTCTATTTTTCAATAGAAAATTATCACAAAATAAAAAGCCGGCAGACTTTCATCTGTCGGCAAATACATTTCAGAATATTGATTTTCTTTGATAATTGTCCTCCTCTGATATGTGTGTTTTGTAAAAGCGGTCTGCCATTCCTGACAGACCGACAATAAATTATTCGTTGATAACCTCTCTGTAGAGATTAATATATTCGGTTGCGGATCTTGCCCAGCTGTTGTCGCACTTCATTGCACGTTCAACGAGGATCTTCCAGCCGTCACGCTGCCAGTAGCCTGCAATCGCCCTTCTGATACAGCCAAGCATATCCATTGCATCGTAATTAGCAAACGTAAAGCCGTTTCCGTCACCTGTGCCGCTGTCCTGAATGGAGTCTCTCAGACCGCCAACTTCGCGTACAACAGGAATTGTACCATAACGCAAAGCAATCATCTGAGAAAGTCCGCAAGGTTCAGCCTTGGAAGGCATCAGGAAAATATCTGCACCGGCATAGATCTTTCTTGACAACTCGGGAATGAATCCGTGGCAGGCACAAAGTCTGCCGGGGTATCTGTCCTGCATGGAGCGGAAGAAGCTTTCGTATTCCCAATCGCCCGAGCCGAGGATGACAAACTGCACATACTCTTCTCTCATCAGCTGGTCAAGCGCATATTTCACAAGATCAAGTCCCTTATGAGAAACCAATCTTGTTACCATAGCAATGATCGGCACATCGGGATTCTGCTCCAGACCGAGCCTTTCCTGCAGCTTTTGCTTATTGACAGCTTTGCCGGAAAAATCGTCAGCATTATAATGCTCATAAAGCTGGATATCGGTCGCAGGATTGTAGGATGTATTGTCGATACCATTGAGTATGCCTCTGAGTTTCCATGCACGGGCATTCAGGATGGAGTCAAGTCCGTGCGAGAACCACGGATCTCTGATTTCCCACGCATAACTTGGGCTTACGGTAGTGACACGGTTAGCTGTTTCGATCGCACCCTTCATGTAATTGATACAGCCATCGCAGTCCAGTATGGATCTTCCGTGCGGCGGGATACCGACAACCTCTTCATAAAGATCCGTACCGTATTTGCCCTGATACTGAATATTGTGTATTGTAAAAATCGTTTTGATTCCGCTGTACCATTCATTTTGCTGATAGAACAGATTATAGTAAGTGGGAACAAGTGCTGTCTGCCAGTCATTACAGTGAATGATATCCGGCTTGAAATCAATAAACGGGAGCATTTCGAGGACAGCTCTCGAGAAGAATGCAAACCTTTCGGCATCATCATAATGACCGTAAAGACCCTGACGCTGGAAATAATACTGGTTGTCAAGGAAATAATAGATCACACCGTTATATCTTGTTTCAAAAATACCGCAGTATTGTCTTCTCCATGATACGGGAACCGAAAAGCTGGTGACAAATCTCATTGTATCCTTCAGATTTTGCGGAATTTCATCATAAAGCGGCATGACAATACGGCAGCCTATCAGTCTTTGCCGCAGAGCGTGCGGCAGTGAGCCTGCCACATCGGCAAGTCCTCCCGAAGCGGCAAACGGCTGTGCCTCACTTGCAACAAACAAAACCTTCATATATAATCACCTCCGTCGAGAATCAGGATTCAGGATTTAGGATTCAGGGGGCAGGAATTCAAATTATCTATCATTTGAACAGACTTTTTTCTGAATCCTGACCACTGACTGCTGTATCCTGATCTCAGACCACACTTCCCTTGCTGATATAGACGGGGTAGGACTGGAAGCCCATAAGCGTTCTTTCATCCTTGATCGTAACGTCTTTATCAACAATTACATAGCTGAGACTGCTGTCTGCACCAATCTTGGTATCCTGCATGATCACGCAGTTGGAAACCTTTGTACCCTTTCCGATATGTACACCCTTGAAGAGGATACAGTTTTCAACTTCGCCTTCGATCGTACAGCCGTTAGCGATCAACGAATTTTTCACAGAAGAGCCAAGACCATATTTTGTCGGCATATCATCTCTTACCTTGGTGTAGATCGGATCATCACTGTTAAAGAGATCCGCTCTGACATCAGGCTTCATCAGTGCCATATTGGCATCGAAATATTCACTCATTGAAGTAATAACAGGTGAAAAGCCCTTGAATTCATAGCCGTATACATTCAGGTTCTTATATTCGCCCTGAATGATATCACGCTTGAAATTCAGTGTATTTTTGCTGATACACTTATTCACAAGCTCGATCAGAAGCTCTCTCTTGATCATCAGCATATTCATATAATAGCTGCAAGAGCCTGTTACATTGCTGTTGATCAGCACATCAATTACCTTGCCCTTGGAATCAAAGGACAGTACAGCCGGGTCGTGCGGATTTTCGGGCAGACGATCTCTCTTGTAGACAAGAGTGATGTCTGCATTGTTTTCAATATGCTTTCTGCATACATCCTGATAATCGATATTGCATACTGTATCACAGTCCGTGATCACAACATATTCCTGTTTAGAGTTCTCAAGGAACGGCAGGATGCTATTAAGTGTTGTCACACGGTTGGAATATTCGTTCGTATTGGTAAACGGAGGAAGAATGAACAGACCTCCCTGTTTTCTCGAAAGATCCCATGCCTTACCTGTTCCTACATGATCCATGATCGACTGATAGTTGCTCTTTGTCAGAACACATACTTTATTGATACCCGAATTGACCATATTGGAAAGCGGGAAATCGATCAGACGATATTTGCCGCCAAAGGGTACTGCACCCATAATTCTTACTTCGGTCAGTTCGCTGATCCGATCCTCATGCAGATTGGCGAAGATAATTCCCATTATATTGTTACCGCGCATTATTCTTCAACCTCCTCTACATCTTTGGATACCATAGCCTTCGGTGCAATTTTTGCACCTGCGCCTATTTTCAGATTGTCGCCGATCACAGCAATGCCCCACTGATCCTTGTCAGCAATCGTTTCAGGACGTGCACCGACAACTGCATTCTTTCCGATCACAGTGTTTTCAGAAACGATCGCATACTGTACAACCGCACCCTCTTCTATTACAGAGCCGGGCATGATAATGGAATCCTGTACTACTGCACCGGGCTTTACAACAACATTGGAGAAAAGTACCGAGAAATCGACTGAGCCGCTGATATTACAGCCGTCTGCGATCAGTGAATTCTGCACCTCTGCTCCGTCTGCGATATACTGCGGCGGAACAACAGGATTTCTCGAATAGATCTTCCAGGATTCATCTGTCAGATCCAGCGGAACATTTGGGTCAAGAAGATCCATATTAGACTCCCAGAGACTGTCGATCGTTCCGACATCCTTCCAGTAGCCCTGGAACTGATAAGCGAACATTCTCAGACCGTCATTCAGCA
>CACYDD010000157.1 GCA_902773065.1 uncultured Ruminococcus sp.
CGGCCGTTAGCGGTAGCCATTCTCTTTCTGAAGCCATGCTCCTTCTTTCTGTGGAGCTTCTTGGGCTGATATGTTCTCAGCATGGAATTTCCTCCTTTCAAAACATATACATTTAAAGTATATCTCTACTGTCCAAGATACAACCTTGCACCGTAAAATTATAAACTATAAACCCCCTTCCTGTCAATAAAAATTTTAAATTTTCTCGCAATTACAGGCTTTTTTATTATATTTTTATACCAAACTATTATATTACAATTTATATTGGCTATTATGTGGAAAAACATTTGAAATATAAAAAGTTTTGTGCTATAATTATTGTTGTATAAGTGTTTGCCGTCATTATTAAGAAAAAAGGCAGACAAAACGGGCATATGAACGGCTAAAATGTTCAAGAATTAAAAGAAACAGGAGAAATTATACTTATGGATTCTTTCAACGAAGCGTGGGATGTCATCTGTGATTATTGCAGACAGCATATTACAGAAGTGGCTTACAAAACGTGGATCAGTAAAATAGAACCTGTCAAGCTGGATTTCACCGAAGGCAAGGCTATTCTGATGGTGCCGGGTGATTTTCACCGACAGACCCTCATCAGAGGTTATATGCAGTTGCTGAATGACGCCTTTGCAAGCGTATTCGGTGCAGGAATAGAAATTGTTTTCACAGTACCTAACGAAGAGATGCCGAGAGAAAGCACACATACCGAAAATATTGTTGATGCGGATTATGAATTTACATTCGATACATTTATCGTAGGTTCCTCCAACAAATTTGCCCATGCGGCTTCCCTTGCCGTTGCAACAAATCCCGGAAGAGCCTATAACCCTTTGTTCATTTACGGTAATTCGGGACTCGGAAAAACACATCTGCTCCATGCGATCAGAAATGAAATACAAAAAAATGATCCCAAAAAGAAAATTATCTATGTCAAGGGTGAGGATTTTACCAATGAACTGGTAGAAGCACTTATGACAAAATCCAATATCGAATTCAGGCAGAAATACCGTCAGTCTGATGTTCTTCTTGTGGATGATATCCAGTTTATCGGAGGTAAGGAATCGACACAGGAGGAATTCTTCCATACGTTCAATACCTTATATGAAGCAAAATGCCAGATCGTACTGACATCTGACCGTCCGCCGAAAGAGATCAAAACCCTCGAGGACAGACTGCGCAGCCGCTTTGAATCAGGACTGATCGCTGATATTCAGCCGCCTGATTTTGAAACAAGAATCGCCATTATCAGAAGAAAAGCAGAACTCCTTGAAATTGATCTGCCAAATGATGTCACAGAATATACTGCAACAAGACTCAAAAGCAATATCAGACAGCTTGAAGGCGTTGTCAAAAAACTCAAAGCAAAAAATCAGCTTTACGGAGATAAGATCACTATCAATGTCGCTCAAAAAACCATATCTGAGATCCTCAACAACGATCAGCCGCCGCCGCTTACGGTAGAAATGATCATCGATGAAGTGGCAAGGCATTTCGGTCTGACAAGCGATGATATCCGCTCTTCCAAGAGAAATTCAAACATTTCCAATGCAAGACAGATTGCGGTCTATGCTGTCAGGGAAATTACAGGTATGTCTATGAACGATATCGGAGAAGAATTCGGCGGACGTGATCACTCTACTATTGTATATGCCCTGAAACAGATCGAAAAGAATATGGATAAAGACCCGAAGCTGAAATCAACCGTGGACGATATTATCAAAAATATTCGCAACAGATGATGTTGATAAGTTTTCAACTTTTCAACATTGCCTTGTTGAAACAACATCTAATCGTTCATCTGCAATTTCAACTTTTATTCAACATTCCACCAACAACTTTCAACGGGAATGTTGAACAGTGAAAAAGAATGCTGAAATTTCAAGAAAAATCAAACAGAGTTTCAACAGGTGAAAGAGAGAAAAAATAAAGTAAAAATCAGGAAGAGAGGAAGATTTCAACAAATCAACCGCCTCTACTACTATTACTAAAAATATATCTTTTCTATATTATTATTTTTTGAGCAAAAAAGGAATGAGAGCAATGAAATTTGAATGTAACCGCAGTAAGCTTACAGAAGCCGTTACAAATGTTCAAAGAGCCGTTTCATCAAAGTCTACAATGCCGGCTCTGGAAGGAATACTGATCAAAGCAGAAGATAACAAAATCATACTTTACGGATACGACCTCGATATCTGTATTACGACATCCATACCGGCTGTTACCATCAAGGAAGGTGCCGCAATCATTACAGCTAAGCTTTTTTCGGAAATTATCAGAAAGCTCCCTGAAGATATCATTACAATAGAAGTTGACGAAAAAAATATTGTGTATATTACAAGCGGAAAAGTAGATTATAAAATTATCGGTCTGCCTGCTTCCGATTACCCGGAAATTCCGGTCATCAGAAGTACGGATGCTATCAATATCGACGGAGAAACACTGAGTTCGATGATCAGACAGACCATTTATGCCGTTTCTGATAAAGACATCAAGCCGGCTCATAAGGGTTCTTTGTTTGAAATAGAAGAAGGAAGTATCCGCATTGTTTCCGTTGACGGATACCGTCTTGCCATCAGAACAGAAAAAATCTCCTACACAGGAGAAAAAACCTTTATTGTACCAGGTAAATCACTTTTAGAAGTAACCAAACTGATTAGTGAAAATACCGAATCGATCGATATTATTTCAAGCGGCCGCCATATTATCTTTAAAATCGGTGATTATTCAGTGATTTCAAGACTGATTGAAGGCGAGTTTATGAATTATAAAACTTCGATCCCCAGTGTCCATTCGACAGAATTGACAGTAAACACAAGAAAATTTATCAATACGATCGAAAGAATGTCACTGCTTTTGACAGACAAGATGAAAAGCCCGATCAGATGCTATATAGACGATAATCTGATCCAGACCAGCTGTAATACACCGCTAGGTCAGGCAAAAGATGAGCTGGATGTCGTTATAAGCGGCGAAAATGTAGAAATCGGCTTCAACAATAAATTTCTGCTGGATGCGTTACGCTACAGTGAAACAGATGAAGTGCGTCTGCAGCTCAACGGTGCGCTCAGCCCGATGGTAGTTACACCGACAGAAGGAGACAGCTTTTTGTTCCTGCTGTTACCGATGAGGATCACAAAATGAGTACTAAAAAAATCAAGATCAAAGAAACTGAAGAGTATATCAGACTCGACAATTTTCTGAAGCTTTCCGGAAGCGTAGAAACCGGAGGTCATGCCAAAATCGTAATACAAAACGGCGAAGTCAGTGTCAATGATGAAATTTGTACAATGCGCGGCAAAAAGCTGCACCGGGGAGACCGGGCAGAATTCGACGGAAACATTTTTGAGGTGTGCTGATTTGTTTGTAAAAAGCCTGGAATTTGAAAATTACAGAAATCTGGAACATAATACGCTTTATCCGACAGAGGGTATCAATGTGATATGCGGCGATAATGCACAGGGAAAAACCAATCTGATAGAATGTCTGTGGCTTTTCACAGGAGGAAGGTCATTCCGGGGGGCAAAGGAAAATGAACTAATCCGTTTCGGAGAAAAAAGTGCGAAAATTGATCTTTGCTTTTATTCCATGAACAGAGAGCAGACGATCGAACTGACTATTCAGCAAGGGAAACGAAAGCCTGTACTGAATGATGTACCGAAAAGCTATGTTTCGCAGATTGTCGGAAGCTTTTGTGCCGTAGTATTTTCCCCGAATCATCTGACGCTGATCAAAAACGGTCCTGATGAACGCAGAAGCTTTATTGACGGTGCAATCTGTCAGATCAAACCGGCTTATGCCGTTCTGCTGTCAAGATACAAAAAGATCCTGAATGAAAGAAATGCACTGCTGAAAGATATTCCGAGACACAGAGAACTGGAAGATACGCTTGACATCTGGAATGAAAGGCTTGCGGCAGAAGGTTCGGTGATCGCAATGGAACGATATCTTTATCTGAAAAAGCTGAACGAACCCGCATTGAGTTTTTATGAAGGGATCAGCGATGGTAAAGAAGTGCTGAGTATTGAATATAAAATGAACTGTGGAATCAAAGAACCTGCTGACAGTAAAGAAATTGCAGAAACAATGCTTGAAAATATCAGAAAACGTCAGAGCGATGATATCTACTGCGGTTATACAACAGTAGGGGTACACAGGGATGATCTGATTGTAAGAATCAATGGCAGAGAAGCAAGAAGTTTCGGCTCTCAGGGGCAGCAGAGGTCGGCGGTGCTTTCTATGAAGCTTGCAGAGGCCGATGTGTTGGGGAAAGAAAAAGGAGAAACGCCTGTGATTTTGCTGGATGATGTATTAAGTGAGCTGGATGCTTCCAGACAGAATTATCTTCTCAGAAAACTGAGTGGTATGCAGGTATTCATCACCTGCTGCGAAATGTCGGTCAATGCCGAAAATGTGATATATATGAATGACGGCAGGATCAGCAATACGGAGGAACGATAATGTATCTTCATATCGGAGGAGATACAGTCGTGAATACCGGGGATATCATAGGGATATTCGACATGGATCAATCGACTGTATCCTATAAAACAAGGGAATTTTTGTCGGAGGCTCAGAAAAATGGAGAAATTATCAATGTTTCCTACGAGCTGCCAAGATCCTTTGTACTATGCAGAGAAAATAATCAATGTAAAATATATATATGCCAGCTTTCACCGGTCACACTGATGAAACGTGCAGAGCAGGCTGAATTGTAAACAACAGGGGTAGGAACGAAAGGAATGATTTTATGACTAAAAACCTGCTGACAGAATGTCCTTACTGTCACAGAAAAATATCATTTTTCGGAGCAGCGATCCTTAAAACCAAAGGAGAACATTGCTGTGCAGGATGTAAGTGTATATCCAATGTAGTGATCAACAAATCGATCTATGGAGTTGCAAGCGGTGCTTGTGTGCTTTCTTTTCTTATACTTTTTTTATATTCCATTTACGGAGATCACGGAGATATCAGAGGAGTTCTGTATGTTTTTCTGCCATTTTTGATTTTCTATATTCTGGTTCCGTTTTTTGTAAAGCTTGAACCGTGCAATGATAAATCGGCTGTTAAAAAACTTCACAGGAAAATCAGTCCGATTCCATTGAATGAAAAGGGAACAGCGCATAAGATGGATCAGCCGATCGAGCTGAATGTCAGTGAAGATTTCAGTGACAGCTTTATGAAAGCCAAAAAAAGCATGAAAATCAATGAAGAAGAACCCGAAGAAAAAAAGGATGACAGGATCATTGATGAAAACGATAATTCCGAAGAGCTTACTTCTCAGCTGGATTTTGATATTACAGGCAGCATGAATGCACCGGAAAGTATCATCACGGAAGAACAGCCTGAGGAAGAGGAGTATCAGGAATTACCTGAATTCAACGGCGGGGAAATAGAAGACAGTACCATACCGTTTACAGAGAATACTCCTACAGTAAATGAAAATATCACGAAACCGGATGAATTTTCCGGGGAGATGCCCGGAGAAGAAAGTGAAATTTCATTTTTATCAGGAAATCTCCCGTTCAATAATGAGAATGCGACTTTGCAGGATGATAGCAATGTTCCCGACAACTTGGGAGAAGAAGTCTCATTCATTCTGAAATAAAAGAGGTGTCCGTATTGCTGAAACTGCCGGTTTGTCCGCATTGCCATGCTGTTTACAGCTACAAGGAAGTAAGCAATATGAAACAGGGGATTCATTTTTGCTATCACTGCGGAAAAAAATTCAAAGTAAATAAGATATTATACGGTTCAATTTTTATCTGTATTGTATGTATCCTTTTGATTGCAGCAAATCTGATGATCCTTTTCAGCTCGGAGCATTTTATTCCGCTTTTGATCATGCTTTCCGACCTTGCTGTTGTTACAGCAGCAGTTCTGATGCTGCCGCTGACAGTGGTTTTTAAAGCGGAAAAAATCACCAAATCAGAGAAAAAGAAGATGAAAACGAATCACTGATCACTGATCACTGATCACTAATCACTATTAACTATTTACTAAAATGCTAACCACTAAACGGAGGTAAGTAAAATATAATGGAAAATAATGACATTTCTCAAACAACGCAGGAATATGGCGCGAATGAAATACAGGTTCTGGAAGGTCTGGAAGCGGTCAGAAAAAGACCGGGTATGTATATCGGTTCCACAGGACCGAGAGGACTTCATCATCTTGTGTATGAAATCGTTGACAACTCCATAGATGAAGCGTTGGCAGGCTACTGCACAAAAATCGATGTGGAAATTCTGGAAGGAAATATTATCAGAGTTACTGACAACGGAAGAGGTATCCCTGTCGGCATACAGCCAAAACTCGGCATCCCGGCTGTTACTGTTGTATTTACGGTTCTTCATGCAGGCGGTAAATTCGGCGGCGGCGGTTACAAAGTAGCAGGCGGTCTGCATGGTGTGGGTGCATCTGTTGTGAATGCACTTTCTGAATGGACAGAGGTAGAAGTCTATGACGGACAGAATGTCTACCGCCAGCGTTTTGAAAGAGGGGCACAGGTAACCGAGCTTCAGAAAATGGAGGAGACTGAACGAAAGGGTACAGTTGTCAGTTTTAAGGCTGACCCGGAAATATTTACCGAAACAACGGTTTATGATTATGAAACGCTTTCTATCAGACTGCGCGAGCAGGCATTTCTGAATGCAGGTATCCATATCGAACTGAAAGACCTCAGAGATCCCGAAAATATCCAGAGCGAAAACTTTTTCTATGAGGGCGGCGTTTCCAGCTTTGTCGAATATGTGCATAAGAAAAGAGGGCTGGATGTCATTCATCCCGATATTATGCACTTTCAGGCAAAAAATGAGGACGATACGGCTTCGGCAGAAATTGCCATGCAATATAACGACAGTTATAATGAGCTGATCCTTTCCTTTGCCAATAATATACATACCACCGACGGCGGTACGCATGAGGAAGGCTTTAAAAGAGCACTCACAAGAGTGATGAACGATTATGCTAAAAAATTCAATATCATCAAAGAGGGCGAAAAGAGTCTGAGCGGTGAGGATATCAGAGAAGGTCTTACGGCTGTTATCAGCGTGAAGCTGAAGGATGCACAGTTTGAAAGCCAGACAAAGGCAAAACTGGGTAATACTTCTATCAGAAGTCTTGTAGATAAACTCATCAGTGATAAGCTGGAGCAGTATCTGGAAGAAAATCCGGCAACCGCAAAGGCAATATTTGATAAGGCACTGATGGCGGCAAAGGCAAGAGAAGCCGCAAGAAAAGCAAGAGATCTGGCACGAAGAAAGACAGCAATGGAGGGTGCAGGTCTTCCTGGTAAGCTTGCCGACTGTCAGTCCAAAAATGTTGACGAAACAGAAGTATATATCGTAGAGGGAGATTCCGCAGGAGGCTCTGCCAAAAACGGCAGAGACAGACGTTTCCAGGCAATTCTTCCGCTATGGGGCAAAATGCTGAATGTAGAAAAGGCAAGACTTGATCGTGTTTACGGTAATGACAAGCTGATGCCTGTTATTACAGCACTCGGATGCGGAATCGGTGATGAAATCGACCTGAATAAACTTCGCTATGGTAAAATCATTATTATGGCAGATGCCGATGTCGATGGTTCGCATATCCGAACGCTGATGCTTACTTTCTTTTTCCGCTTTATGCGTCCGCTGATCGAAGAAGGTCATGTTTATATCGCACAGCCGCCGCTTTACAGAATTACCAAGGGTAAGGACAACCATTATTATGCGTATTCTGATGAAGAAAGAGATAAAATTATGGCGGAACTCGGCGGAAAATATGAGATACAGCGTTACAAAGGTCTTGGTGAGATGGATCCCCAGCAGCTCTGGGAAACCACAATGGATCCGTCAACAAGAATCATGCTGCGTGTCGAAATGGAGGACGCTGCGGCAGCAGACGAAGTATTTACCATTCTCATGGGTGACAAAGTAGAGCCAAGAAGAGAATTTATCGAGAAAAATGCCAAATATGTACAGAATCTTGATGTGTGATGTCAGGATTTAGGATTCAGGGTTCAGGATTCAGGGTGTGTGCTTCTAAATCCATTAAAATTGACAGCGGAGCACTCCGCATGAGGAAAGGGAAGAATGAATGAGCGGTCACGACAGTGAAGAAGAAAACAAAATTAAGGAAATTGTCAAAGAGCTTGAAAATGCCGAAAATGAGGATAATCCCGAATGGGACGGATCGGAAGGCGAACTGGTAAGCGATGATGATGCGGAAGATTATGAAATTCCCGAAACAGGATATAAAATTTCCTATGTTCTGACACAGGACGAGATGTATAACTGTCTGTATCACAGCAATATGATCAAAACCAAAGGAGCAAGGGCAGTTCTGCAAAGTATTCTGCTTGCAGCTGCGGCTGTCATATTCTTTGTTGTTTATTTCACAACAAAATCGCAGTACAACCAATACAATCTGGTGTTTGGTATTATTTGCTTGATTACAATCGCAGCAATTTGGATCGTTCCGCATTTATACCTGAAAAATATGTCGAAAATGATGGCAGACGGCAAAACCGTTGAAGCGGAGATCTATCCGACACATATCGATATCGGCAGAAATGACGGTCAGTGGAGTATTCAGCTTGACGGCAGGTCACAGATAGAAGAATTTGACAATATTATTATGATCTGTACCGAAAAGGACAGGGCATTCGCGATTCCCGAAAGAGTGATCGAGCCTGATGTCTATAACGAAATCAGAGCAATTCTGCTTTCAGGTACAGAACCGAAATAGTTTTGGAGAAGCATATGGAGAAAATTAACAGATTAAATATTACCGCCCGTTATGCTGAAACGGATATGATGGGCATTATCCATCATTCTGTCTATCCGGTATGGTTTGAGGCGGCAAGAACAGAATTTATCAAAGTTACGGGAATTACCTATTCCGAACTTGAAAAACAGGGAGTGATGCTTCCGCTGGCAGAACTTTCATGCAGATATATCAGCCCTGTTCATTATGAGGATGAAGTAACGATAGAAACAAGGGTCTCAAAATTGAGCTTTGCTAAAATAGAATTTTCCTACAGAGTGATACTTGATGGTGAGGTCAAAGTTGAAGGACACACACTGCACGGTTTTGTCAGCAGTGAAACTTTCCGCCCGGTCAGTATCAAAAAGGCGAATGCCGAATTTTATGAAAAGCTGAAAGAAATCGTTACTTCCGGATGGTGATATTATGGCAGTAAACGGAGAAAATCCTGTACTGACATTTCAGAATAAACTGAGAATACGGGAATATGCTGAGGGATACAGGCTTTATGACCTTATCAGAGGTGCGTCAAAGGGCAGGGAATGGAAAGCATCTGTATTTTTCTTTCTTGGGATCGCTATGCTGTTTATGCTGATGATGAATGATTTCAATATCCCGAAACTCCCTGTATGCACCATCGTTCTTTTGATTTGTATGTATATGTGTACACACTACATTTATATGCTGCCGAAAAAAGCAAAGCTGAAAGGGGAGCATATTTTTAAAAGCTCGAAGCTTCTTTCAAAGGAATATACATTTCAATTCAATAAAGACTATTTTATTATGGAAAACGAATTTGAAAAGCTGAAAAGATACTATACAGAAATTACCGACTGCATTGAAACAGATGAGCTGTTTTTGCTGATCGGGGGAATTGAAAAGCAGATTATTGTGATTTCAAAGAGAAGTCTGAAGGAAGAAGAAAGTCAGATTCTTTCCCACCATTTCAAAAGAGAAATGATCAGGCAGTACCGAAGAACAAAAAGTAAACATAAAGGAAGAAAAGTCTGATGAAATCCGAAATTAAAGAAAGCTTTCTGATAACGGAAGAAGATTATATTGATATGTGTCTTTCAAGGCAGAAATATATGATCCCGAAGGAGAATAAAATTATTCTTGCAGTCATGGGGATCATTGCTATTCTTTGCGGAACGGAAGCGTTTATCAATATCAGAGGAAATGTTTATCAGATCATATGCTGGTTTCTGCTGATAGGAATAGGGCTTTATGTTCTGTCTTATTATGAAGTGATCAATCCGCTGATCACAAAAGATCATGCAGCAAAATTTTTCCGGTACAATCAGAAGCTGATCAATTCAAAAACATTTACAATAAATTCCGAAACATTTAGCATGACAGACCAGATGCACTGTATCAAAATACCAATAAGATATATTGATAAAATTGTTGAAAGCAAAACAACTTTATTGATATTTACAGGTAAAGAAGAATTTACATTTGTTCCTAAAAGAGTACTTTCAAAGGAACAGATTAATATCATCCGAAGCATGATTGCAGAGGAGAAATATGTCAGATTACCGAAAGAGGTGTAAATTTTGGATATTCAAGAAGCATTGTCCAATACAAAAATTATAGATGTGGATATAGAAAGGGAAATGAAAAAATCATTCCTCGATTATTCTATGTCCGTA
>CACYDD010000158.1 GCA_902773065.1 uncultured Ruminococcus sp.
CTGTACCCAAAGGACCGTAATCCCATGTGTTGGCAAGACCGCCATAGATATCCGAACCGGGATAGACAAAACCTCTGTTCTGACACAGGTTTTTAATCGTGTCTAAATTTTTTTCAGTATTTTTCATCTTTCTTTCCTCCAAAAGTATAGGATAATATGATTTTAACACTTTTTCGCCAATACTTCAAGAGTTGAAATACAATTACATGATAATTTCCGCTATTTCGGGAAATACCGCAAGGCTTCTTTTTAAAATGCCGTTCATATAAGCGATTGCTGTTCCGTAATTAGTGATGGAAACGCCCTCGTCCTCGGCACATTTCAACCGGTATTTCATTTCACGTTCGTTCAGCATACAGCCGCCGCAGTGAATGACAAGTTTAAAATTACTTAAATCATCAGGAAATTCTGTTCCGCTGCTCCATTCAAAACAAATATCGTTTTTGCCGGTATATTTCCTGATTAATTTCGGCAGCTTTTCTGTGCCGATATCGCCGCATTGTCTGTGGTGGGTGCAGCCTTCGGAAATTAGCACTCTGTCGCCATTTTCAAGATCGTCCAGTGCTTTTACGCCTTCTACAGCAAGCTTTAAATTGCCTTTGTAGTTGGCGAAAAGGATGGAAAAAGAGGTCAGTAAAATATCTTCGGGGGTATCCTTGCTGACCTTTGCAAAAGCCTGACTGTCGGTGATGACCATTTTCGGCTTTTTGCCGAGAGCATGAAGTGTTGCCGTCAGCTCTGTATCCTGTGTTACCACAGAAACGGCATGTGTATCAAGAATATCCCTTATTGTCTGCTGCTGCGGCAGGATCAGCCTTCCTTTTGGTGCTGCCGCATCGATCGGCACAACCAGAACAACAAGGTCTTCGGGGCTAAGCATATCTGAAACGATATGTTTGTTGTTTTCCTGACCCTTTGCCAGCTTGCCGATCAGCTCTTTCAGTTCAAAAATATTTTCGCCTGTTTTGGCACTGACAAGAATCTCATTTTCCTTACAGACTTCTGTGTCAGTCAGATCGCTTTTGTTGTAGGCAATGATGTAGGGCAGGTTCTTTTTCTCAAAGCGTTCGATCAGTGCCTTGTCCTCACTGCTGATACCAATGTCGGCAGCAATAATCAGTACGGCAATATCGGCTTTGTTCAGTACCTGATAACTTTTTTTCACACGCAGTGCGCCAAGCTCGCCTTCGTCATCAATACCGGGGGTGTCGATAATGACAACAGGACCAAGGGGCAAAAGCTCCATTGCCTTGGAAACAGGGTCGGTGGTTGTTCCGAGGGTATCGGAAACAATGGCAAGCTCCTGACCCGTAACAGCGTTCACAACGCTTGATTTGCCTGCATTTCTCTTTCCGAAAAATGCAATGTGCAGTCTGTCTGCTGATGGTGTTGCATTTAAACTCATAAAATTTTCCCTTTCTCTTTACAAAAGTAATATTTTTAATAAACTGATATCATTATATGCCGCCAAGAATATCCAGTGTAAAAAACCATGTTCCCAATTCATTTTGGGCAATTTCCTCATTACTCGAATATTTTTCCATATAAGTATTAACTGTATTGGCAGAGATAAATGTAAGATCGTAAAAAGCAGTTTCATCACGTTCTATTTCATAAGTATCTTTACCAAATGTTAAATAATATTCTCCGTCATCATATAACGTAAAATTTAAGTTATAAAAATCATCTTGCAGAATATCGATCATCATATCTATTTCATCTTGTTCAAATTGAAACCAGACACAGTTTTTATCTTCCTTATATTCATATGTGTACTCACCGTCATAGTAAATATAATAATTTACAAATAATCGGGAATCCTTAACATAATATTTACCGTGGATATATTTTCGCTCATCGGGGGCAACACCGTACGGTTTTTTAGCATCTACATCATAATCCGATAAGAATACCTGATATTTATCAGCAAAAGCTCCTGTGATTTTGTTAAGCTGTTCTTCTTTCTCATTATATATTTCTATTGTTGAGTGGTATTGATTATCGTGATTTTTGTGTACATTGGCTATTTTTATTTCGTTGTATATTGTCGATATAACAGGCGGCAGGATTATCAGCAATATTATAATAATTACTGCAATAAATCTTCTCTCATATTTCAGATAAGCAAACTCATATTTTTTGTTTGACATATCACTCACCCTTTCAATACTGTATATATACAGTATAAACAGTATTAGCGGCGATGTCAATGAAAACAGTAAAATCACTTTTGTAGATATTTTGGTTAGTGATTTGTTCAATATGACGATAAAAAAGGCATGGCAGTACTGTTTTGAACCGTTCCGCCACGCCATTGTGTCGATATGATGTTTTACTTTGCGGCGGCACAGTTCTTAGTGTAATATTATCGTCAACACTAATCCCGAGACGCGGCAATAAATTATGGTTTACAATAAACTATAAGTGCGAAATCGGGTGCGCAGGTTTTGCGTCGCCGCGGCTGACAACAACGTCATAGCCGATGGATTTCATTCTGTTCTGCATACAGTAGCGGCATTCCGCTGCTTCATCTCCTGTGCAGATCTTGTTGTCATAAAGCATATATTTTTTTCTGACACCGACAGGAGACAGGTTCGGCATGACAACATTCGCACCTGCCAGAATACCAAGCTCACGCCCTCTCGGATGAATCGTTCCTAAAGCAGTTGTAGAAGGCAAAAGCACATTTGGAACGGTCAGCCTTAACAATCCGAGCATGAACAGCGTCAACTCAAGCGTACCGTTTTTTTCGTCTTTGAATGGTGTATCATGCTGTGCGATAAACGGTCCGATACCGACCATATGCGGCTGTAGTTCCTTGATGAAAAGTAAGTCCTCTGCTAAATTTTCCGCTGTCTGATAAGGTGAACCTACCATAAAACCGCAGCCGACCTGATAGCCAATTTTTTTCAAGTCATAAAGACATTGTTTCCGGTGTTCCAGTGATAATTCCTTCGGGTGCAGTTTGCTGTAGTGTTCATCATTTGCCGTTTCATGCCGCAGAAGATATCTGTCCGCACCGGCTTCAAAAAATGCCTGATAGCTTTCATGCTCCTTTTCTCCGATGGAAAGGGTAACTGCACAATCGGGATATTTTGCTTTGATGGAGCGGATGATATCAATGATCTTTTCGTCCGTATAATAAGGGTCTTCGCCGCCCTGAAGAACAAAGGTACGGAAACCAAGTTCATAGCCGCTTTCACAGCAGAAAAGAATATCCTCCTTTGTCAGTCGGTAGCGGTCAGCGTTTTTGTTGCTGCGGCGGATACCACAGTAAATACAGTCATTTTTGCAGTAGTTGGTGAATTCAATCAGTCCGCGCATATAGACATCATGACCGTAATAGCGGTGACGGATATTTCTTGCTTTTTCAAAAAGATATTCCGAAAGCTCAGGGGTAAAACCCTTGATCAGTTTGGTATATTCTTCAATAGAAAGAATACCGTTTGTTTCAAGTTTATCTATTAACTGTTTCATTTTCCCGAACAGACAACCTTTGAACTGATGCCGTCCAGCGCACCGATCTTATCAGCAAGAGCAGTAATGATCTCTGTGGGTGCATCAAGCGCAATGCTGATGATATTGACATTCTTTTTCGGATAAGGCAGACCCATTCTTCCGATGATATAATTGCTGTATTCATGCAGCAGTTCGTTGAGTTTGTCCGTAGAATCCCAATTTTCAACGATAATGCCGATAATCGAAACCTGACTTTCCATATAAAAAACTCCTTTACATTAATAAAAATAGTTTTGTACAAATCGCTAAGCTTATACACTCAGCATAATAAAATATTATCATATTTTATTCTATTTTGCAATACCAACCGGAGTGCCTCCAGTGTGGTTACGCACTCCTAATTCTTTAGTCTTTAGTCTTTAACTCCTCATGTGTGATAATTTTACAAAATTTATTTTCGGATTGATATTTACTAATACTGTCGAAATATGTTATAATAAAAATGTTAATAATATCACGGAGGTATTCACTTATGGGAAAACTTATCAACGAATTTAAAGAATTCGTCATGCGCGGAAATGTAATGGATCTGGCAGTCGGTGTTATCATCGGCGGTGCTTTCAGTTCTATTGTTACTTCCTTGTGTGACGATGTCATTATGCCGGGTGTGCAGTTCCTGATCGGAACGATCGCAGGTCTGTCAGGCTCAGATGCCAATGATATTGACAAAATGACAGCAATGCTGAATATCGGTCCGATCAAATTCGGTGCATTCGCTTCTGCGATCATCAACTTCCTGATCATGGCAATCATTATTTTCGCAATCGTTAAAGCTGTCAACAAACTCATGACCATTCCGAAAATCATTAAACCGGGCGAAGAAGAAGCTCCCACAACCAAGGAGTGTCCTTTCTGTAAGAGTGAAGTTGCATATGAGGCAACAAGATGTCCTCATTGTACATCGATTCTTGAAATCGCAGAGGAAGCTCTCAAAGAAGAGGATGAGAAAACAGAAGAAAAATAATCTTGATTTTCTCAAAGCTTAAAATCATCGGCGGTATATTTCGGTATTGCAGGTAATGGCTTCGGCTCTCTTTTCAGAGGGTCATAGACATACTTTCCGCATGGCTCATCCGGCAAGGCTGACCCATAGCGGCATACCGAGTTGCCGCTGCTTTTTTTGACCGCAAAGCGACAATATTCACAGCTTGGCGGTATATTATTTCCGAATAGCTTTTTCTTAAACATCATAAAACTCCTTATTGTTTTAATAGTTTTATTATAGCATTAAGATTCATATTATGCAACCGGCGAGCCGCCGGACCCGATTTCGCGCTCAAGTTTATCAAAAACATAAATTATTGCCGCGCCATAAAGTCCTGGAAAAATTTTACACCACGTGTACACGACACAGAATATTTCAAAAAAAGGAAGGTATCAACATGATAAGCAAAGTTTTTCAATTAAATGAATTAAAAAATTATAAATATGTTGTGGTAACGTCAGAATATAATGGTAAAATACTGCTCAGCCGCCACAAGGACAGAACTACATGGGAAACACAGGGCGGTCATGTGGAGCCGGGTGAAACTCCGCTTGAAGCCGCAAAGCGTGAGCTTTACGAAGAATCGGGAGCGACAGAATATGAAATCACACCGCTGTGCGATTACTGGGCAGGCGACCCCGAAACAGGCAAAGGCGCAAACGGTATGATATTCACGGCAAAAATCACGAAACTTTCCCCTATTCCCGAAAGCGAAATGGCAGAGGTACAGACTTTTGACTCCCTCCCGAAAAATCTTACCTATCCTGCAATCACACCTGTCATTTTTGCAAAAAAGGATATTGGCAAAGAAGTGACCGTAACCGTTGACAGAAAGCTTGGAACATACCACCCGAAACACAACGATATCTTCTATACTGTGAATTACGGATATATTGAAGGGATAATTGTCGGTGACGGCGAAGAACAAGATGCTTATATTCTTGGTATAAATGAACCGGTTGACAGCTTTACGGGAATTATAAAGGCTGTGATCCATCGTTTTGACGATATTGAAAACAAGTGGGTCGTTTGCCCGAAGGACTATAATATTACCGAGGAAGGAATCATCAAACAGGTCGATTTTCAGGAGAAGTATTTTCAAAGCTGTATCATCATATAAATTTTGAAAATGTATTTACAAAACGGCTGTATTTTAGTACAATAGACTTTGCAGAATTATTTTACATTTAAAAAATATATCTTGCGAGGATTTTATTATGATATTTAAAAGCAAAAATACAGACCTTAATTTTGTGGACGGTGTTGGCTTTTTGCAGTTTCCGTCACTTTCGGCTCTCGGATTTGTCAATCATGCTTTTTCGACCCGTCTGGGCGGTGTCAGTGAAGGCGAATTCAAATCCATGAACCTGAATTACAAGCGCGGCGATGACCCTGAAAAGGTAACGAAAAATTATCAGATTTTCTGCAAAGCGGCAGGCTTTGATTTTAATAGTCTTGTCAGCTCATCACAAGACCACAATACTTTTGTGCGCAATGTTACAAAAGCAGATTGTGGTATCGGCATTACCCGTGAGCATGATATCAAAAGCGTGGATGCACTGATTACTAATGAACCCGGTGTGACACTTGTTACACATTATGCCGACTGCACTCCCCTGCTGTTTGCCGACCCCGAAAAAAAGGTGATTGCCCTTGCCCATGCCGGCTGGCGCGGCACGATCGGCAAGATCGGAGAAGCTACTGTTGAACAAATGCAAAACGATTACGGCTGTGATCCTGCGGATATCATCGCCGTTGTCGGACCAGCCATCGGTGCTTGCTGTTATGAGGTAGATTCCCCTGTCTTTGAGGAATTTGCTTCTTTAACAGAACTCAAACCTGCCTATTTCACAAAATCCCTCGGTCACAGCAAATACCTGATCGACCTGAAAGAAACCAACCGCCGTATGCTCATGGAAGCCGGGCTTCTGAGCATTAACATTACCATCAGCGATGTCTGCACCAAATGCAACAGCGGTCTGCTGTATTCTCATCGTGCAAGCGGTGGCAAACGCGGCGGACTGATTGCCATGATGAGTATCAGAGAGGATTCAGGATTTAGGATTTAGGATTTAGGAAATACACATATCATATTGACCCCCCTCAGTCACGATTGGCATCGTGACTGAGGGGGGTCAATATGTTAAAATCATTGCACATTGCACATTGCACATTGCACATTGCACATTGCACA
>CACYDD010000159.1 GCA_902773065.1 uncultured Ruminococcus sp.
GTCCGTCTTGAATTTGATGGACTTTTGCAAAATGCAGAGCATACGAAATTAGCAAAACTTATATCAGACTCCGAAAAGCTGCTGCAGGATACACTTAACTGTAACGAAACAGAGGTGGTCAATGCCATTGTTCGTGTGAGAAATATAAACTACGCACCGATGATCTACAATAATGAACAGGCACTGCGCTATGTTATCAAATTTGCCTACATCATTTGTATTGATTACTATCTGAAAGTTGAAGAACTGCCGACAGGACACGGCATTGCAGATGTTGTATTCCTTCCCAAAAGAGATACTTCTCTTCCGGCAATGATAGTAGAACTCAAATGGAATCAAACGGCAGAGGGTGCAATCAAGCAAATCAAAGAAAAAGACTATTCAGGTCTTATCAGTGAATACACAGGCAATATGCTATTAGTTGGCATTAACTATGACGAAGATACGAAAAAGCATTCCTGCAAAATAGAAAAAATTAAAATGTAATATCGTAACAGCATGATTAACCCAACAAAACAAGACCCGCTTATCATCACTCCTGACCGATGTGAAAGATAAGCGGGTCGCCGGTTTTTGATTTTCCTTATCCGTAATGATACGGAACAACTGTGTGACCTTTGCAATGCTTTGAAAGATAACGGATAATAGGAATCAGGGTCAGTCACAACATTAGTCGTGGCTGACCCTTTTCAGGTGAATGATTAAAATTATTCACTAAAATATCTCTTGAGCAGTCCTGCAAAGCCTGCGCCGTGACGTGCTTCATCCTTTGCCATTTCGTGAACGGTATCATGGATCGCGTCAAGATTCTGAGCCTTCGCTTTCTTTGCAAGCTTAAATTTACCTGTACAAGCACCTGTTTCTGCATCTACACGCATCTGAAGGTTTTTCTTTGTGCTGTCTGTAAGAACCTCACCGAGAAGCTCTGCGAACTTGGCAGCGTGTTCAGCCTCTTCAAAAGCATACTTTGTGAAAGCAGCAGAGATTTCAGGATAACCCTCGCGGTCAGCCTGTCTTGCCATAGCAAGATACATACCTACTTCGCTGCATTCGCCGTTGAAGTTGGCAACAAGCTCTTTGTAAATTTCCGGGTCTACGCCTTTGGCAGAGCCTAATTCATGAATAGTAGCAAAGGAAGCTTCGCCCTTTACCTCGTTGAATTTCTCCTTCGGTGCTTTACAGATCGGGCACTGCTCGGGAGCTTCTTCACCTTCGTAAACATAACCGCAAACCTGACAGACAAATTTTTTCATTTCAGTTTCCTCCGTTTTTTAAAATTTGAATTTATAGTATACCTTTCGGGTATCAACCTTTTTCAGCGGCATTTGTCGCATAAACCGTAAAAGTTAATGCCGTGAGTTTCAATTTTTACACCGCAGTCACGCTCAACAAGCACATAGATATTTTTATCAATAAAATTATTTCCGCCCGGGATATCAATGATCCTGAAACATTTCTGACAGATGAAATGGGAATGTTGTGTCATATTGGCATCAAAGCGTTCCTGACCGTTGATCACGCCGACAGATTTTGCAAGCCCCATTTCTTTGAAAACGGAAAGGTTTCTGTAAACCGTGCCTAAGCTGAGGTCGGGGAGCTTCGGTTTCAGCTGTTCATATACCCATTCGGCGGTAGGGTGAGTATCGGTAGAAGCAATGACGTCGTAAATCGCCTCACGTTTTGCACTGAAATTGCGTTTGGACTGCATTGCTTTCACCTCACTGTATAGTTAGAGTCATAAAATCAATAATTATTATTGATTAATGAATAATATATCATAAAATTACAGTTTTGTAAAGGCTTTTTTTATATTTATTTAAAATGTAAATTCTGTATTGATTATAAAGTGACATAATCTGACGAAACATAGCCCTGAATACCGTTGTAGCGTGTCAGATACCAGTTGCCGTCTGTACCGATAATCGGTATTTTTGCACCCTTAGGTATTTTGGCAAGGATTTGTGAACTGGTTGAGGGCTGTTCACGCAGATTAAGAGCTGTACTTTGTGTTGTCACTGTTCCTGTACGCACATTTGACGGTGTTCTGAACGGTACGCCTAAAAACTCCGCTGTTGACTCAGAAAGATTGGCAGCAATTTCGCCGATATTTTCCCTGATCCACCGTGCATCTTCCTTATTATCGTGATAAGCTGTTTCAATCAGAATGGCAGGGGCGGTTGTCCGCACGATTTCCGCAAGAGTGGTAGTAGGAACGGTTTTGACAAGACTTGGATCAGGATAGATTTTTTTGTAGTTTTCCGCAAAAATTTCCGCCGCCCTTGTACTCTGGGAAGAATTCGGGTAGTAATAGATCTGAACACCGCGGTTCTGACCAGCTGTTTGCTGTGGGGAAGCATTGGAATGAATGGCAAGATGGAAATTATAAACACCTGCATTGGACTGTGCAATGGAATTGCTGACGGTCTTGCTCGGGTCATTGCGGACATATTCAATGCCTGAGGCATTCAGATAGGGAATCATGGCATCAGCGATCAGATTCATATAATATTCTTCATTTCCGCCATCTACATACGGATTAAATTCCTGAGTGGACGGACTTAAAAAAATAATGGGCATATCGTTTCCCTCCGATGTTGTTTTTTCTATTTCTATGCAAAAAGAGTCAGGAATATGAGAGCTGTTCAGCTCTCGAATTTTGCAAAAAAATCCGCAGCATTGATATTATCAGGGCGCAGAAAACGGTGAAGATGATACAAGTCATCTTTTGAAGTGATGATATTCATTTTGTTTTCACAGTCAAGTATCGTTTTAAAGCCAAGGGTTCGGATGATTTGTTCCGTATCGCTGCTTTTTGCACCAAAAGGATAAACGAAAGCCAGAGGCTCTTTTCCCAGTTCGGCTTTCATTTTTGCATTGAAGGTCAGAAGATCGCGGCTTAGGCGGTCTTTGTATTTCTCTGCACTTTCTCCCTGCATGGCAGAGACACCTTTGGCGGGGGTTGAAAGCTTGTGAAGGTTATAGGTATGATTCTGGATTTCTACAAGCCCGGAATCCTGCATTTCTTTCAGCTCGCTCCATTTGCACTGTGACCAGAGGGGACTGCGGTATTGCTCGTTTTCTGCATTGTCGGCTGTGATACCGATCGGAGAGATGACGGCTTTGATCTTATATTTTTGCAGAAGGGGCCAGGCATAGACATAATTGTTGTAATAACCGTCATCAAATGTCAGGATGATCGGTTTTTCGGGAAGCGGCGTACCCTTTTCAAAATAATTGATGAGTTCAGAAAGAAAAATTGTAGTGTAGCCGTGATCGGTGATATATTTCAGATCCTGCTCAAAATAGTCGGGAGAGATCATATATTCATTTCTTCTGCTGTTGTCTTTGCATAATCCGTGGTACATGATGATGGGGATTTTGATTTCATTTCGGTCAACTCCTGTCGGTATAGTCCGACCGAATGCCGTAAAAGCTGCTGCCGAAACCAAAAGCAAAAAAGCTGTCAGCAAAGCAAACAGCTTTTTTCTGCTGAGTAATTGATACATATTGCCGCCGCTCCTTTACAAAATAATGAAATTTTAGAAAAATAACAACAAAATACATAATACCTATTGAAAAAAATCGAAAAATATAGTATAATTGGATAAATTATGATATTGAGCTATTCTATACAATTTTTTATATCATAAAATACCATGAAAGGCTGCATGGATTGCAGAACTGTATATTTATGGATAATACAAATACAAATAAATTGGTGGATTTCTTCACAGGTACCCCGAAATATAATGAAGATAAGGATTATGCGGATTATGCGTTTTTTTCCGCACCGCTGAATATGTTCTTTCTTGCCTGCCTGCTTCTGCACAGTGCTTATCTTGTGATATTTTCACTGTACAGAATTCCGATCATGCTGGCACTTGACGGAATATGTGTTGTTTTGTATGCGACATTTGTTATCCTTCTGAAATATTTCAAGGGTTCGTGGCTGCCATGTACGCTTGTCAGTGCATTTGAACTTTATATTCACCAGATATGTACCGTTAATATGTTCGGTCTTTCTCCGGGATTTCAGTATCTCCTGATCCCTTTGATGTTCACAACGATTTTTCTGCGGAAGAAGAGTAAAATCGTTTCACTTATCAGGAGAATTATCATTGTACTTTCATCAGGAACATTTATTTATCTGATTATTGCCTTCAATGACTATAAGCCAGTGACAGTGATACCGTATGAATATAATCTGACATTGCTGATCATCAACTGTCTGATCAGTTTCCTCGTTACCACTATTTTCACAACAAGAGTAGTTACATCGCTTGATACCAAAAGAAGCCAGCTTGATACAAGCGTTAATGAAAAGGTCGATGAGATCGAGCAGATGCAGAACCAGATCATTATCAGTTTTGCGAATATCATAGAAGCACGTGACGGCAGCACGGGCAAGCACGTAAAGCGTACAAGTGAATATGTGGAAGCACTTGTCAAGGAACTGAAACGCAACGGCGACTATTCAGAAATTCTGACTGACAGCTATATGCATGATGTAATGCTTTCTGCACCGTTGCATGATATCGGAAAAATCACCATTCCTGATGCCATCCTGACAAAAGCAGGAAGGCTGACACAGAATGAATTTGAAACCATCAAACGGCATACTATCAACGGAAAAGAAATCATTGAGCAGTCCATGAGTGATATTGAGAACGAAAACTTCCTGAAAGTGGCAAAATCAGTTGCACTCTATCACCATGAATGTTGGGACGGCTCAGGTTATCCTTACGGTATTCAGGGAGAGGAAATTCCGCTGAGTGCAAGAATCATGACGATTGCCGACTATTTTGATGCACTGGTTGCAAAGAGAAGCTACAAGGCTGCCCTGCCGACATCTGTAGTGTTTGACAATATCAAAGAGCAGAGGGGCAAGAAATTTGACCCTGTTGTGACAGATGCGTTCCTGAGGATTCGTGACCAGATCGACGAGATCGCAAAAGCAAATGCCGACTAGTGGTTAGTGATTAGTGGTTAGTGATTAGTGGTTAGTGATCAGGATTCAGAAGGTCAAATGCTTGACAAATTTACATAATGAATAAACAGCGGCACTGCACAGAGCCGCTGTTTTAATTTATTGACAAAACTTTAAAATTATTCATTTTTAAGGAGAGTTATTTTAATTTTTGTTAAGACAATAGATTTTGCCAGTTTCGTTTGCTGTATAAAATGCGAATAATATTGATTGTGTTGTTTTCATCATTAACTATGTACAATATCATATAATTTGCAGCATGCTGTTTCCTGAGACCGATTGATTTGAAGGGTTCTTCAGTGACGATAGGATTTCTTTTTAGCATATTTTTCAAGCTTTGTATTCTGTCGTATATGGTGAGATATATTTTTTTGGCGATTTCAGGTTCAAGAAGAGTATTTGAAATATAACAGTATATATCCTCTAAATCCTGTTCTGCTTTTTGCATGATGTTTATGTTATATTCGTTCAATTTTATATTTCCTCTCTAAATCTGCAAACACCTCATCTGCAGGTCGGCTGTTTTTGTTTTTATAGTCCTCATAGCCTTCAAATACCAATTTTACCAATTCACTTTTCGCACAAAGTTTTTCATAATCTGTATTGGATAAAACTACCAAATCACCCTTACCGTTTTTAGTGATATAAACGGGTTCATGGGTATTGTTGCAGAAATCCGATATTTCATTATAGTGGTTTCTGAGGTCTGAACTCGGTCTTATGTTAGCCATATTGATACCTCCCTGTGAATTTATCATATCTATATTATATCAGAATTCAGATATGGTAGCAATATTTATATCTCAAAAATCATTCAGTATTCAATAATGATTCCAAACAAGTATTCATTGGAAGTAAAAATAGTTTACATAAATAGAAAAAATTTGGAAAAACTATTATTATTTCGGATTTTTGCATAAAATTCCTTTAAAAATTACTCAAAAATGCAATAAATTTTGTTTTAGCTATTGAAAAATATTCTAAAATAGTATAAAATATACTTTGTAAGTGCTGTATGTAATTGCTTGATCAGGTTGTTACAGTGCAGGCACAAAACTCACAAAGAAATTTGAATTTTTGCTGAGTATGCGGTAGTCGTTTATAAGGGTGAAATACGATGCAGCAAAACACTTTGTGTATTGCTGAAACGCGGGAGTAAAGCAGCCTGTATTACTCAGAGCGAGTGTAGCGAGCGACTACGCGAATCGGCATCGGCAGCTTGCCGATGTGAATTGAGACCGGCAGCTTGCCGGGGAAAGGATGTAAGTGAAATGAACTATCTTAACAAGAAAACTGTTGAGGATATCGATGTGGCAGGTAAGAAAGTACTTGTTCGCTGTGACTTCAACGTACCGTTTGACGGTGAGGGCAATATCTCTGACCCTAAGAGAATTGATGAGGCTCTCAAAACGATTAAATATCTGATCGACCATAAGGCAAAGGTTATCCTCTGCTCACATCTTGGTCGTCCGAAGGGCGAGTTCAATATGAAATATTCTCTCGCTCCTGTTGCTGCGTATCTTTCAAAGGCTCTCGGCTTTGAAGTAAAGATGGCTAAAGACGTTGTAGGGGAAAGTGCACAGAGTATTGCTGCTTCTCTTCAGGACGGCGAAGTAGAACTCATCGAAAACGTTCGTTTCAACAAGGAAGAGGAAAAGAACGATCCCGAGTTTGCAAAAGAGCTTGCTTCACTTGCAGAGATCTATGTAAATGACGCATTCGGTACAGCTCACAGAGCGCACGCTTCTACAGCAGGTGTTGCTGATTATCTGCCGGCAGTATGCGGTTATCTTATACAGAAAGAGATTACAGTAATGGGCGGCGCTCTTGAAGATCCCAAGAGACCCTTTGTTGCTATTCTCGGCGGCGCTAAGGTTTCAGACAAAATCGGTGTTATCACAAACCTTCTTGACAAGGTTGATACTCTTATAATCGGCGGCGGTATGGCTTACACATTCATGAAGGCTCTTGGCTACAGCACAGGTACATCTATCTGTGAGCTTGACAAGGTGGAGCTTGCTAAGGATATCATGGCTAAGGCTAAGGATAAGGGTGTTACATTCCTTATTCCTGAGGATACAATTGTTGGTAAGGAATATAAGCCGGATACAGAGGCAAAGACAGTTGACAGCGATAAGATCGAGGATGACTGGATGGGTCTTGATATCGGTCCGAAGACAAGAGAAAAGTTTGCTAATGCTCTTGTTGGTGCAGGTACTGTAGTATGGAACGGTCCTATGGGCGTTTCAGAGTGGGAGAAGTTTGCAGCTGGTACGATTTCTGTTGCTAAGGCAGTTGCTGAGAGCGGCGCTATTTCTATCATCGGCGGCGGCGATTCAGCA
>CACYDD010000160.1 GCA_902773065.1 uncultured Ruminococcus sp.
CTGTGCAGTCGCTGCTTTTAATGCATGAGCCAGTGCTTTATAAAGTGCTTCGGTGATATGGTGAGAATTTTTACCATATACAGATTTTAAATGAAGCGTGATACCTGCATTATAAGCAAATGCTCTCATAAATTCTTCCGTCATGCAGCTGTCATATCCGCCGATTCGTTCTTCAGGAAACTCCGCATCAAAAACAAGAAACGGTCTGCCGCTAATATCCAGCGAACAAAAACCAAGTGCTTCATCCATCGGTACATAGAAACTGCCGAACCTTGCAATTCCACCCTTATCTCCCAGTGCCTGATCAAACGCTTTGCCGAGAACAATACCCGTATCCTCTATCGTATGGTGACAATCAACCTTTAGATCTCCGACAGCAGTTACCTTTAATCCGAAACAGCCGTGAACAGCAAAAGCATTGAGCATATGGTCGAAAAAACCGATTCCTGTGCTGATAACAACTTCGCCCCCGTCAAGATTCACCTCGACAGAGATCTGTGTTTCTTTCGTTTCTCTTTTTATCAAAGCTGTGCGCATTCTGAGCATCCCTTTCGATATCGTAACAATAAGTATAAAACATTTTTTACTATTTGTAAATACAAAATAGGAAAAATTGATAGATTTTTATTGGTTTTCACAATTAGTTATTTTTTCAGCGATTTCTTTTTAGTATGTTTTTTATAATGTACTGTTCCAGATTTACCAGAAATTCTTTATTCTCTTCCTCGCTGCCCGTTGTGATTCGTAATGCATCTGCCTTGCCGAAATATCTGATTGCAATACTGTTTTCAAGCATATATTCATAGATATCCTTTGCCTTTTCGGTTTCAACATAAACAAAATTGGCACAAGGCTCATAGGCTCTGAACGGCAGTTGATAATTACCGATCAGCTTGGAAATTCCCTGATAAAGAGCTTTCGTATTGCTGATAATTTCATCTCTTCTTTCATTCAGCAATGCTTTGTGTCTGTAGATACAAACACCGATTTCCTGTGAAACGGTATTGACATTATACGGTGCTTTTACAGCTCTGAGTGCTTTGGTAATGGTCGTATTTGCTACAGCAAAACCAAGTCTTACCGCTGCCGCTCCGACAGCCTTTGATGCCGTTTTCAGAACAACAAGATTCTCATAATCCGCCGCTTCGGTCAGCAAAGACTGATTCCAGAAATCCATATAAGCTTCGTCAAGTACAACAAGAGAATTTTCACATCCCTTGACAAGCTTTCTTGCCTGCTCCGCAGTGATTCCCTGCCCTGTCGGATTGCATGGATTGGAAAAGATGATCATATCGGCTTTTTCTTCATTAGCTAATGTGATAAGTTCATCCACACCAATATTCAGCTCACTGTTTTTATTGTATGTAATGACCTGATTTTCCGAAAGAAAGGAATAAAATCCGTACATGGAAAAATCGGGATCAACCACAATTACCTTGCTGTTCTTTTCCAGCACTGCCGATGCAAGAAGGTAAAGCATTTCATCCGAACCGTTGGTTGCTGTAATACTGTCAGGATTCAGATCATAGTAATCCGCAAATGCTTCAATCAGATTTACAGCATTCGGGTCAGGATAGCGATTAAAAGCGATCTTATCAACAATATTCTTTATTTCTTCTTTTAGTTCTTCCGAAAGATTATAATATGATTCATTGGCGTCCAGTCTTATTTTATAAGTTCCGCTGATCGGATCATACGGTTCGAGTTCACGTACTTTTTTACATAATGTATATGGCATGATCAACAACTCCTTATCACAATAAAAGGGCGAATTTTCATTCGCCCTTTACAAACTTGATTATTCATTATCATCAAAGCGAACGATGATGGAATTAGCGTGTGCGGTCAGTCCCTCTGTGTTAGCAAAGCGAACAATATCGTCCTTATCTGCTTTCAGCGCACTTTCGGTGTAATAAATAAAACTTGATTTTTTGATAAAGCTGTCCACAGAAAGAGGAGAGAAGAATCTTGCCGTGCCGCTTGTTGGCAGAACGTGGTTGGGTCCTGCAAAATAATCACCAAGCGGTTCTGGAGAATAATTACCGAGAAATACCGAGCCAGCATTATCCAGTTTTCCTACATATTCCATCGGGTTTTCACAGCAGACCTCAAGATGCTCCGGAGCAAGTCCGTTCGCCATTTCGACTGCCTTATCCATATCGTCACATACAATGATTGCACCGAAATCCGTAAGTGATTGATCTATTATTTCTGCACGGGATAAGGTTTTGATCTGACGGTCAAGCTCTGTGATTGTTTCCTCTGCCAGTTTCTGAGAAGTCGTTACCAGAATAGCAGAAGCAAGCTTGTCATGTTCTGCCTGTGACATCAGATCTGCGGCAAGGAATTTCGGATCAGCACTTTCATCGGCAAGCACAAGAATTTCGCTCGGACCGGCGATCATGTCAATATCTACAATACCATAAACCAGTTTTTTAGCTGTTGCCACAAAGATATTTCCGGGACCTACAATTTTATCAACCTTTGGTACACTTTCCGTACCATAAGCAAGTGCCGCTACAGCCTGTGCGCCGCCCATGAGAAATACTCTGTCAACTCCGGCAATGGAAGCCGCTGCCATGATATTCGGATTCGGCTTGCCGTTTTTGAGCGGAGGTGTTACCATAATCAATTCCTTCACGCCTGCAATTTTGGCAGGGATCGCATTCATCAGAACCGATGACGGATATGCTGCTGTACCGCCGGGCACATAAAGACCGACTCTTTCCAGTCCTCTGACACGCTGACCGAGAATGATGCCGTTTTCCTTTGTTGTCAACCAGCTTTGCTGTAGTTGACGCTTATGAAAATCGCTGATATTTGCTGCTGCTTTTTCCAGTGTTTGAATAAAGTCGGGGTCGCACGCTGAAAGAGATCTTTCGATTTCTTCCTTCGGCACTTCAAAAAACTCAGGTGCTTTTCCGTCAAATTTTATCGTATATTCTTCAACAGCCTTATCGCCGTTTTTGCGTACATTATTGATAATATCCGAAACGATCACAGTGACATCTCTGTCTGTATCACTGCTTCTTTCACGAACAGCAGCTAAAAATTCATATTCCGCTTTGCCGTCTGCTTTTACAATTTTAATCATTGTGCTTTCTTCCTTTCTGCTTCCATTTTTGCCGCAAGCTCTTCGATTTCATCTTTTCTGAGTTTCAGACTTGCTGTATTCGCAATCAGTCTTGCGGAAATCGGAGCAACATTATCTTCGATAATCACCAGTCCGTTTTCTTTCAGGGTCGAGCCTGTTTCTACAATATCCACAATGGCATCTGAAAGACCAAGAAGCGGAGCAAGTTCCACCGAGCCTTCAATTTTGATGACCCTAATATCCATGCCCTTTCCTTCAAAGAAATTTCTGGTAACATTCGGATATTTCGTTGCGATCGTTTTTACATTATAGCCTGAGAAAAAGTCCGTTCCCTTTTTACCTGCCAGTGCAAAACGACATTTTCCGAAGCCAAGATCAAGAATTTCGTAAAAGCTTCTTCCGTTTTCCATGATCGTATCTTTGCCGACAACACCGAGGTCACATACACCGTTCTCAACATAGGTGATCACATCGGCTGCCTTAGCAAGCACAACTTCAATATTTGCGCCGCCGACAGGCAAAATCAGTTTTCTGCCCTTTTCACGGACAGCGGTGCAGTCAAATCCTGCCGCTTCCAGCAATCCTACTGTATCTTTTTCAAGTCTGCCCTTTGTGAGTGCAATTCTTAATGGTTTCATAATTTTATACTCCTGTATCTGTTGTCCTGATTTCCTTACCTACTACTGCAAGTTTTTTTATGCCCTTATCCTTTGCATAAGCCAGTGCTTCTTCCTCAGTTTCAAAAACACTGTTTTCGCCAAGAATATTCGCTTCCGAAAGGGTTGATGTATATTTGATAGCTTCTATTTCATAGCCCTTCTCGCTATGAACAAGCACATCCGCAACCTGTTTATGAGGAATATTTCCCCTGTTCATCATCACCTGTGCCAATGCATCCACATTGATACCAAAGCCGATCGCAGGTGCAGGCGCATCGAAATTATCCAGCAGCTTATCATACCGTCCGCCGATCAGCACGGGCTCTCCCGAACCCAATACATAACCGCTGAATACAATATCGCTGTAATAATCATTTCTTTGCACAAGACCAAGGTCAATGATCAGTCTGTCACCAAGATCAAGCTTTGTCAGATCGTTATAAATCTCACGCAGATATTCCAGTGTTTTCAAAGCAGTTTCGTCATCGCAAAGCTTGTACGCTTCATCAAGTACCTCAATACCTCCGAACAGTCTTGGCAGCTTGCGTATCACATTAACAGCCTGTGTCTGTTCGAGAGAATCCAGAGCAGAATTGAGTGCCGAATAATTTTTGGATTCGATAAACATCCTGATTTCTTCCCGTTCATCATCACTTACAGGAAGATTTTTCGCCAGTGCTTTAAAGAATGCCGCATTGCCCAGCTCAATTCTGAAATCGGGAACGCATTTTGAAAGTGCCTCAATGGCAGTTGTGATTGTTTCAAGATCGGCACGTTTTCCTTTCGCACCGATCAGCTCAATACCTGTCTGCATTACCTCGTTGCTTCTGCCTGTAAGACCCGGATTATAACGATACACTCTCTGGTTATAATACAGTCGGATCGGATGCTTTTCATTCATCAGACGAGTTGTTACCATTCTCGCAATAGGCAGAGTGGAATCAGGACGAACAACCATAAGTCTGCCTTTGGAATCACTCATTTTAAACATATATTCCATCGGGATACCCGAAATTTCTTCTGAAAACAAATCATAAAATTCTATCCCCGGTGTGAGGACTTCATGAAAGCCACGACCAGAAAATACATTTCCGAGTATGGAAGATACTGTTCTGTTGGCAAGACATTCCTCAAATAAAAGATCCTTTGTTCCTACAGGAGTTATTTTTGAATAATTTTTCATGAAACATACCTCAATTAAAACTTTTCATTTTTTGTTTGTATTCATTATCGCTTCATCACGGTAAAGCAATAGCGTAATAATAAGATAACATATTATCATAGTATTGTCAAGCATTTTTTTAAATAAATTCAATTTACATATTGATATATAATAACATTTTGGGTTATAATATATTTATGATAAAATGACACAAATCATGGAATTCATTTTTCGGCAATGCTCATTTCTTCACTATTTCTGATCCGTTGTCCTGTCAGGTAAACAAATTTAATAAAATTTGTCATAATCTATCTCAATTTTAAAAATAAGGAAATAATTATGTTTAAAATGTCATTTTTCAGCTAAAAATACCCCCTTGTAATTATTTCCGATATGTGGTAAGATAATATTGATAAATATTGCTGTGGTAGTATTTATGTGTTATACCATCAAAGTACAGTATATTATCATAAATATAACATATCTCACTTATGGATCATATCAGACCTTTTGAGAGAGATAAATATTGATTTTTAACTTTGTTTTTTGACAATATTCACAACAACCTATCACAACTTTGGAAAGGAGGTAATTTTTATGTTTTGGGAAAGATTTTATGGCCTTTGTATGAGAGTTGGCAAAAAACCGAATCCTGTAGGTAAGGAAATCGGATTGTCCTCAGGTATCATCAGCAAATGGAAAGCCGGCGGTATTCCTAACGGCGAAACACTGATGAAATTATCAAAGTATTTTAATGTATCAATCGACTATCTTCTTGGTATCAGTCCGACTATGGAAATCAAAGAGACAGATTTAGAGCCTGTTTTATCCGATCATGAGCTTAAAAAACAAATCACTTTCAACTCTAACAACTTAAACAGTATCGGATTGTCTCATTTAGCAGAATATTCCGAGTATCTGGCAACTAAGGATAAGTACCGCAATATTACTTTCAATGACTGTTTAACTAAATAATGAAAAAAAGATGTTCAAAAAACAAAACAATTTGTACGAGGGGTTCTTATAAGTTTTTAATTCGCTCAATATTTAATCATTACACCGCAGTATTCATTTGTCTGTTTAACTAATTTACGTAGAGTTTAATTTATTATTTTGTTATAGCACAACCCCCCTTGATATGGAAAAGAAAATACAACTAAAAAGCCTGCTCGAATTGAGCAGGCTTTTTGTTATCCGGCATATTTTTTTGCATTGATTTTTTCTGTTACAAAACCGACACCGGCAAAGAGAATCAGAGCACAAAGATTGACAATTACAATGCTTGCACCCGTTGGAGCAGAATACAGATAAGAAATAACCAATCCGACGAAGAAACAAATCACAGATACAACAGCCGATGTGATCATAACGGTTTTAAACCGTTTGCATACTCTCATGGAAATTACTGCCGGGAAAATAATCAGACTGGAAATCAACATGGAACCCATCATTTTCATGCCAATCACGATGGTAAGTGCTGTCAGAAGTGCTATGATCATATTATAGATCCCTGCACGTGTTCCCGTTGCCTTTGCAAAATTCTCGTCAAAGGTAACAGCAAAAATCTTATTGTAGAAAAAAACAAACATCACAAGAATGACCCCTGACAACACCGAACACAGAATCACATCTGTACTGTTCATAGCGATAATACTGCCGAAAAGATAACTGTTGATATCCGTATTCAATCCCGTTGTCATAGAAGCCGCTGTAATACCGATTGCCAATGCACTTGTGGATATCAAGGCAATGGCGGCGTCCCCCTTGATCTTACTGTTCTCACTCAGTCGCAGAAGGAAAAAGGCGGCAATAACCACAACGGGTATTGCAACCTCCAGCGGTGCAGCACAGCCAACTGCCGAAGCTACCGCAAGAGAACCAAAACCAACATGAGAAAGTCCGTCCCCTATCATGGAATATCGTTTCAGCACCAGACTTACCCCAAGAAGTGATGCACAAAGAGAAACAAGTGTTCCTCCGATCAGCGCACGGATCATAAAACTGTGCTGAAACATCTCCGCTATTTCGTTAATTATCATAAACTCCACCCTAAAACTTAAAATTTCAATAAAATGTAAAAGATAATTCTTACCAACGCTGCCATAATCAGCGGAACGGCAGATAATAAAATAATAACCCTTGCATTATCTTTATTTTGAAAATGGGCCAGTGTGTCTATTTTTTCTTTTCTTAATTTAACAGAAGTGCCGTATACTGCCGCCTCTTTCAGATCGGTTATAATAAAATCATCCTTGTAAACACATATTTTCACCTTAGGACTGTATAAGGCTTTCTGATAGGAATTATTAAAAGCATATTTTGATTCCAACTGCAAAAAGCTGTCACCTTTATCCACTTTTACTATAGGTTTATAGGTATATCTTTTCTCTGCGGCAGGAAAAACATCTCCGATATCTACAAAGTCAAATGCCGAACTTGCAGGATTATATACCAGTTCACATTGCTTCTCATCAGTGATTTCTGCGGAATAAATTTTTCCGTTTTTTATAATTTGATTGATTTTCAGTCTCATCACAAAATATGATACGATTCTTGCGAAAAAGTAAATCACAAATGGTATCAGAAACACAGCAGTGACAACCGACATAATAATAAAATTGACATCCGAAAAGAAGCTTTCGCCATCCCTGATTCCGAAAATTATCCAGACAACGGAAAATCCGAAAGTCAGAAAAGCAAACGCCAATGTAATTAGAAAATCATTGATGTTATATGCAGTGCGTACATAATAATAACCTGAATTCTGTGTCAGATCTTCCCATACTTTCACTGATTTTCACTCCTGTAAAAATATTAACTGACTTCGGCAAAGAAATATTGTCCCATAGGGCTTTTCATATATTCCTTTGTTGTTCCGAAAAAGCTCTTGTCATCATTCAGATGCAGTATATGTGTTGCATATCTCACAGCTGATGTAATATCGTGCGATACCATAATGATCGTGATGTTTTCCTTTCGGTTCAATTCCAGAATCAGCTTGTACATTTCGTCTGTCACAATAGGATCAAGTCCTGTGACAGGCTCATCAAGAAGCAGCATTTTTTTCCCTGCGCAGAGTGCTCTCGCAAGGAGTACTCGCTGCTGCTGACCGCCCGAAAGATCACGGTAGCTGCGTTTTAGTAATTCTTCTATGCCAAGCCGTTTGATATTATCGTGTGCAATTCTCTTATCCTGTTTGGAATAAAACGGTTTCATCCCCCTGCTGTTCAGCCTGCCCGAAAGTACAACCTCAAACACACTTGCCGGAAAATCCTTCTGTGCAGGTGTCTGCTGAGGAAGGTAGCCGATCTCATTTGCTTTCAGTCCGGCGCCCTTAATAATTTTTCCGTCCACAGGTGCTTTCAGCCCAAGAATTCCTTTGGTAAGGGTACTTTTTCCCGAACCGTTTTCACCGACAATGCAAAGATAATCACCGCTGTTTACTGAAAAACTGAGATTTTTGATAACACTGGTATTTTCATAGGAAAAAGCCAGATTTTCGCATTTTAATAATTCTTCCATATCAGCTTAAAGCCTCCCTGAGATTTTTCAGATTTTCACGCATTAATGACACATAGGTAACACCTTTATCAAAATCCTCCTGTGTGACATTATGGCATGAATGCATTTGCAGTTTTTTTGCCCCTGTTGCTTCACATATGGTATCGGCAACCTTGCCGTTTGAAAATTCGATCGTAAAGACAACGGGTATTTTCTTCTCCCCTACTTTATCGATCAAAAACGATACTGTTGCTGCACTCGGCTCAGTCTCGGAGGAACAACCCGGAAAAGCCGCATAATAGCTGAGTCCGAATTCATCCGCAAAATACCTGAACGGAAATCTGTCTCCGAAAATCAGCAGCTTTCTCTTACCGCTGTCCACAGTCTCTGCAAATTCATTATCAAGAGCAGAAAGCTCTTTTGCATATTGATTCGTATTCTTTTTATAGGCACTTTCATTTTTCGGGTCAAGCTCTGTCAGTGCTTCGGAAATTTTTTTGGAGATCATCAACGCATTTTTCGGGGAAGTCCAGACGTGTTCATCATATTCGATCTCATCGCC
>CACYDD010000161.1 GCA_902773065.1 uncultured Ruminococcus sp.
GCAAAGAATGAACGCAAGAATACCACCTATATATATAGGTGCAAGCGTATTGTTTATATTCTCAAAGCCGATCGATATGCGGTTTTTTGTGATCCAGTTGTTGAATATGATCAGCAAACCGCCGCATACGAGTATCAGAAACGCCGCTTTTGCATATGGGCTTTCTCTGAACTTTTTGAACATACTGCTTCTCCGTCTCGTCCCTTTAACTTTGTTTTATTTTACCACTAATCATCCCTGTTCTGCAGGAATAATCACATAAGCTGTCTTATTTCTTCCGTCACATCAGTCCGGACGTATGACGCCTTTAATCTTTTTGCTGTCTATCCTGTATGCATTACGGACGACCGCGCCCGGCTTTCCGCTTCCTATCGCGGCAGTCGGACCTGCATTGCCTTCTATTGTTATTATATATTCCCCGGTAACACCCTCGACCAGACCTACATGCGTATTCCTGCCGAATACTATTATATCTCCGCCTTTAGCTTCTGCTCTATTGATCCACTTTCCGTATTTATCTGCGTATCTTGAATAACTTGGTACATATCCCAGATTCCCGAATTGCTTTGCAACCGTGATCTTTTCATAAAGCCCGGCTGCATTGTAGCACCATGCGACGAATGCACCGCACCACGGGGTGCGGTCAGTATTCTTGAATTTTGTCTTGAAATACCATACCCAATATGTCTTTCCGGTCATTATTCCGACCTGTGCCTTGGCCGCCTGGACTACAGGACTGCCGTCGCCTTCAGGTATTTCGAGCATCGTCGCGCAGCCTGCCATATCAGCCCCGTAAGGTATATTATTAACAGAGAAACCTTCATTGACAGCGATCTTGCCGCCTTTTTTCACATAGTAGCTGTTACCGTTCCAGTGCACAAAGCCCGCCTTTTTCTTCAGAACCCCGGCAGAGGATGAGTAATACAGATTCCCTTTCCAGCTATATACGCCTGTCATAATAACGCCATATTTATTGGCCCGATAATACTTTTTCTTTATCTTGAATGTCTTGCCGGTTCTGATCTTTCCGCCTTTTCTGACGTAATACCTATTTCCGTCAACCGTAACGAAGCCGGCTTTCTTACGGATCTTTCCGCTTGCTTTCCTGTAATAATAATATCTGCCTTTTCTTATGATACTTGCGCTTGGTGCAGCAGCTGCTTTCTGTTCTGTTGCCGTAGGAATACTCTGTTGAATCTCCGCAGCCTGACCTGTTTCTCCGGTCTCAACAGTGACATCTGTCGCAGCAGTGTCCCCCGTGTTTTCTGTCTGTGATTCAGTTTCAGCAAAAACTGGCACAAAAGAAATAACGAACATCAAAAGCAATGCCATCAATGTTCGTTTTACTCTTACGGTTGTTGCAGATTTCATATCCTTTGCCGCCCTTCTGTTAGATCTCAGGTTTCCTGGCAGGACGCAGAGTCCGCCATTTCTATTTAACCTGAAGGATCAGCAAGCGTCAATCTGCATTTTTAAACCTTAATATTAAGTTTTATTTATTTGGCACGAAAGTTTCGCCCGCAACTGCGCTGCTGTCGTCCTGCTCGCCGTTCCATGCATAGCCCAGCTGGTCAAAATGCTCATACGTAGTAGCACCAACTACTTTCACGCCTTCATTCTTCATTCCGTGCCTTGAGGTAAGCGTCTCGATATACAGAACGTACTTCTGCTCTCCAACGGGAACTATGAATCTTTCAGATATATCCATCATTCCTTTTTCGTCCGGTGCAGTAGAAAAGCTGCCGGCACCCAAAGAGACTGCGTTGTCCAGATCCGCATCGCCCCAGCTTGCGAAACCGATCACGTTTTCCGCTCCTTTAGGATCGATCATGAGGTTTCCGAGCTTCTCTGCACTTCCCGATTTCAATGCCTTTAAAACATCCTTTGAGTTTTCATCGCTGAATTCTGCCATCGCATTGAAATCAGGTTCTGTGATTTTTTCCGCTGCAACTTTCTTATTATAGGTGCTTCTTGCCGTTATGATCATGACAATTACGAAGACCAGCGCCACTGACAGCAACAGCACAAGCAGTATCTGATTTGATTTTTTCTTTTTCATTATTTTCTCTCCTGTCCTGTATATCTTATAATATAGCATTTGTCGGCGCTTGTCTAATGATGTATACTATTAGTATGACAGATGAGGAA
>CACYDD010000162.1 GCA_902773065.1 uncultured Ruminococcus sp.
GGCATAGTTGCCGGCATACTCGTAGTAATTGCTGTTGAGGTAGTTGACAGCAAGCTGAAAGTCGATGACCCTGTAGGTGCTGTTGCAGTTCATATGTGCAACGGTATCTGGGGTACACTTGCAGTAGGTATCTTCTCAAAGGACGAAGGCACACTCGGTCTGCTTTACGGCGGCGGATTCACACAGCTCGGCAAACAGGCTCTCGGGATTCTCTGTATCGGCGGATATACTGCTATTGTTATGACTATCGTATTCTTTGCGTTGAAAAAGACTATCGGTCTTCGTGCTTCCAAGGAAGAAGAGGTCAGAGGTCTTGACCTTACCGAACATGGTCTTTCCGGTGCATACGCTGATTTCATGCAGGTACCGCAGGTTCTTACAGGAAAAGGCGACGAAGAATTCGAGGAAGGCAATGTTCCGCCTGAGAAGGCTGTTGAAATCACACTCAAGAAGAAGGAGCATTCAGTTGAAACATCTGACGGCGTTAAGTTCACAAGAGTTACCATCATCACAAAGCAGAGCAAATTCACTGACCTTAACACAGCGATGTCTGAAATCGGCGTAACAGGTATGACCGTAACGCAGGTTCTCGGCTGCGGTGTACAGGGCGGCAAGACAGAATATTACAGAGGTGTTGAGGTAGAAATGAACCTCCTGCCAAAGATTCAGGTAGATATCGTCGTATGCAAGGTTCCTGTAAAGACGGTAGTAGATACAGCTGTAAAGGCTATCTACACAGGTCATATTGGCGACGGCAAAATCTTCATCAGCGATGTTGAGGATATCGTCCGTGTCAGAACCGGCGAAACAGGTTTTGAAGCTTTGCAGGATCACAATTAATCATATCGTTAAAGTTGAAAGCCGTTCGGAAAATTTATCTCATCCGGACGGCTTTCCTTATGCCTTGATATGCCATATTGCAATTTGTGTCAAAATAATTTTCCGCTTTTTCGTCAAATTTGTTGCTTTTGTTGTTGTAATTTTTCAGAAAATCCATTATAATGAAGAAAGAGAAAGGAGGAGTGCCGTATGCTGGGAAAACATATCAAAATAGAAATCTTCGGCACTCTTTCCGAACGAATCCTTTATTCAGGATTCCCTGTCGGGAATCGGACGGGTGATTTCCGCCAAATCTATGTGATGGCTGACCGTGAACTCAAAGGCGTTGTGGACTGCACGGTGATTGCCGTGGCACTCTCGGAGAACCGTATCCAAAATCGTCTTGTGGCGGCTCCCGTGGGCAATATCTACTATGAACCCGAGATTCGTTCACGTCTGTCCGAAAAGTTTGTCCATTATGACAAGCTGATTTGTATGTATGAAAAATCCTGCGGTGCAGTCGTGTACCACCGTACCCGTTTCGGTGCAGTCAAAGTCCTGCTTGTCAAAAATCATAACGGCAAATGCTGGACTTTTCCAAAAGGTCACGTGGAAAAAAATGAAACAGAACAGCAGACAGCACTGCGTGAAATTAAAGAGGAAACCGGTCTGGATGTGATTATCGAACCCAACTTCCGCAAAACAAATATTTACTGTCCCTTTGGGAAAATTAAAAAACAGGTTGTTTTTTTTCTTGCCAGAACCAATGAAAACATTGTAAGTATGCAGCATGGCGAAATTGATTACTATCTTTGGGTCACTATCGACGATGCGATGCATCTGTGCAGGCATGAAAATGATACCAGAATCCTGCACGAAGTCAAAAAACGCCTTTGCCGATAAGCTTGACAAATAGAAAAGGATGCGGTACAATAATGATAGATTCATTCACGGAGGTATTGCCATGGTCAAAATCCACATCGGTGTAAGTGGCATGATGTGCAGCAAGTGTGAGGCACGTTTGGATGATGCTATCCGCAGCCGTTTTAAAGTAACCAAGGTCAGTACATCTCACACTTCCGGCTCCGCAGAAATCATTGCCGAAAATGACATCCCCCAGGATCAGCTCCGTTCCGTTATCGAACAAACAGGCTATCAACTTATTTCCTATGATTCTGAACCGTATGAGAAAAAGAACCGCCTGTTTTTCAAAACATAAAACAAAGTCTTTGTTTCATGTTTTCCTCCTTTCTACAGCAAAAGCTCGAAGTCATGATGCTTCGGGCTTTTGTTGTGTTGGAAGTTAAATGATTTTGCTCTTGCGTGCTTTCATCATAACAGCCGTTGATAGTGATTAGTCATACAATGATTTCATAGTTTCAATTTCTTCTTTCATATCATCTATCAGCCTTTGTGGGGAAAGAACCTTTATCCATGCTCCTTGACTTAAAAGATACATGATCAATCCCCTGCCGTAATTCACTTCTGCTGTAATCACACTGGTTCTGCCTTTTTTTCTTATCACTCTGGCAGAAGGTATCCTGTCAAGTACTGCCTGCACGGACAAACCTGTAAATTCAAACTCTATTTTGACAACATCTCCCGGAAACATGAACTGATTTTGTTTGCGGAACATTCCCTCGTTGAATTGGTATTTTCTGTCATCTTTGAAAAATTCCCTGTTTTCACGGATATACCTGATTCTGTCAATGCGGAAATATTTTGCTTTTTCAGGTTCTTTGTCATCATAGGCTATCAGGTAGAAGTAATATTCACTGAACATGATAGAAGCCGGTCTTAACTTTCGTATCACTTCACTTCTGTCCATTTTGAGATATGTAACCGTGATATATCTTTTTTCCTCGATGCATTTGATTACCTGCCACAAATTCTCAATCACACTGTCACAGTCGGAATGTACTTCGCTGTAGCAGTTCATTTCTTTTCCGACGATATTGACCAGAATATCCCTATGCTGCAAGGTTGTGAATTTTTCGAGTTTCTGCACAATCGAAAGCATATCCTCACGATGAAAGCACCTTGCTCCCAGCAAGACTTTCAGTATCGCAAACACTTCCGAATTTTTCAGCAATTCATTGTCGTTCAAAACATGGCTTTTCAGCTTGGGATCATAGATGATTTCAGCGTAATTCATCAGTTCCTTGTGTTCTGCAAGAAAGTTTTTGATACGGTTGATATCTCTTCCGATTGTTTTGGTACTGACATGATAATTTTCGGCAAGGCTTTTTCTGTTGCATACCTCGCCTTTGATCAGCCTGTAAAATATTTCAAGGATTCTGTCGGAAACGATTTCTTTCATTCATCTCACCACCATTTTCATTATACCACATATATACCAAAAGTCACAGTAGATTTTACTCTGCTGTGACCTTTTTCATTATACAGCGTTGCCATTTGATTTCTTTTTGGGAAACCAGCCAAAATAAACTATCAATCCTGCGGCAATGGTAAGTAGATATGTGACGAGAAGCAAATAAAACGCAATATGCGGAATACAGCTGTACTCTATTCCCTTTGCACCGACACTTTTCAATGCACTTGAACCTGCTTCCCCTGCCTTTATATAAGAAGACTTGATAATAAAAAACGACCATATCTCAAAAACAATACACAACGCCGGCGAAATGACAGATACCGCTTTTCTGAACGGCTTTACTTTCTCGACAAACATGGAAGCAATGACAAGTGCCGGAAGCAACACAAGAAAATAATTTGCCAGGCTGATATGTTCCCCGCCCAATGTGGAAAGTACACTGAAATCGACATCTATATTGTTTGCCGAACATTTGATAAAAGGAAACGCTGTAAAAATTAAAGACAACGCTGCCGGTATTGCTGTAAAATATTTTTTGACATATTCATTTTTGATGGGCAGACGGTCAAGATTCTTCTGTATTTCGTCATCACTCACATCCTGCCTGAGAGATTGGACAGCCGTTCCTGCTTTGTTTTTCAATTCATCTTTGTCAAGCTGCTTGATATTTTCCACAGCTGCTCCTGCCTTGTTTTTAAGTTCTTCCTTGTCAAATTTCAATTCTGCCATGATAAAAACCTCCTGAAATATAATAATATCTGTTTGTTATGCTCACGGAATATTTCTCTCCCGTGACTTCTTTCTTTATCTTAGTTTGACGGCTGATTATGTATAAGCACCATTCCAAAATACATTTCAGTCTATTATATCACCCAATATCCCCATTATTCCAAAAAATCCTGTCATCACATCAGCCAATGGCCCGGATAGAGGCTCTTCATAATTCCCGTCACTCACTTTCAAATCATCATATACATTGTCAAAACCACTGAAACAGCTTTTGAACTGCATATTATTTTTTTTCGTCAATTTTGTGCCACAGTAACAGCAGAATTTGGAATCATCAGATATTTTGTTACCACATTCCTTGCAAAACATAAAACAATACCTCCTTCATTACAATCATATCAACAATTCCCATGTATCAGAAGAACAGCTTTCGGGAGCTCTTATCGCCCATAAACCTTTGCCATACTTCCTGAATAACTTGTATTCCAGTTCCTTGCACTTGCTGACGGGACAACACTGCCATGCTACAGTAACTCTATCACGATTTTCAGGAGATACCGACCAGTAATCTCCATTTCTTGCCCTGTTATCATATTTCAAAGAATAATACTGCTGAAAACGCCAGTGAATCCCCTGACCATAGGCTGCCCTGCCGCATTTCATAACAGAGCCGTTTAAATAAAGAATATACACACCTGTTTCATTTTCGGCAATATGCAACGCATCTTTCAGTGAGATACCCTTTCTATATTGAAAATCTCTCGGTCTTTTGTTCAGCCCCGTCATATCACTTTCAAGTTCACTGTCGGTACGTCTGGAATAATAGGGTACACTGCCATTGGAAATTCTTTCTCTTGCATTGGCAATTTTAACTCTCTCTTCCTCAATCTTCGAGGAACTTGGATGAACTTTCTCATATCTGTCCAGTTTTTTTTCATAATCATCCACCATTTTGCCAACTCTTTTCTGCTGACGTTTCTGACTTTTTTCCGCCTCATCAATTAATGCACCTGCCACTTTGCCTAACATATCAAAAAATCCCATACTTGTCACCTCCTTAACTTTTAACTTGTACTTGCTCAATGAATTTCCACATCACCCCTTTCTGTGAGTATCATATCATAAATAATGCTTATAGTCAATATTAAATGCTAATAATTTATTTTATTTTGAAATTTTTTTGGATATAATATACATAATTGTATTCTTATCCGAAAAGAGGGACACACCATGCCAACACAGATTGACTATAAAGCGATGGGCGAGCGGATACGCCATGCACGAAAAGCCAAAAAACTGTCACAGGAACAGCTTGCTGAAATGTGTTCCCTGTCTGCGGCTCATATCGGACATACCGAACGCGGCACACGCATACCCTCTTTGGACACTATTTTCAGAATTTCACAGGCTCTTGAAATCAGCATTGACTATATGCTGCTGGACTCTCTCAAAAATCATTCCGATTCCCTTGCCAATTTGAAAAGCATTATCGAAAAAATGCCCCCTGAAAAACAGGTCAGTATCATTTCTACCATCAAAGCCCTTTGCAGTTATGCTGCAAACGCTCCGTCATAAAATGCTTTCTATACTGCTATTTTACACCAGCATAGGGGACATGAGTTTGTCCCACTAAATTTATTTGTCAAGCGATCAATGAGCAAATTTTTGAACTTACAACCAGGCGTTTGCCTGCGTGTTGACTTTGGGGTTGTATTATACTATAATTAACCATGAACCAATCTGATTCACGACACTTTTTTAGATGCAAGGAGAGAGACATATGGAACTGATACCAAGTTTTTCGGTAGATCATACCGCCATTGTTCCGGGTATTTTCATCAGCCGTCAGGATCAAGTGGAAAGCGGAGTACTTACAACTTATGACATCAGGCTTACAAGACCGAACAAGGAGCCGGCAATTGATGTAGCGGCAATGCATTCGCTTGAACATATTATTGCTACCTTTCTGCGGAATGAACCCGACTGGAAAGAAGAAATCATCTACTGGGGGCCAATGGGATGTCTTACAGGATTTTACCTGATTTTGAAAGGAAGCCGTACACCGGAAGAAATTTATGATTTAATATTAAAGGCTTTTCGCTTTGTGGAACATTCGCAGAGTGTTCCGGGTGCTACCGCTAAAAACTGCGGGAACTATCGGATGCACAACCTGGAAATGGCCAAATGGTATTCTGCCAGATTCGCAGACTATCTTACCGAGAACTCCGACAAACCTGAAATTTTCGAGTATCCCCAAACCCAAAGACTGGTCACGGACGAAGGACAACAGTTCTATGATTCGTAATGTGTTGCTTGGAAACTGTCAGATTCATAAGGCACATGAATGTTCCGCTTCGCCTATATCCATCATACCGTCCCTGCGTTGAAAATAACCAAAATCGGCAGACATTCATTTTCAGAATGTCTGCTTGTTATTTTTAACTGAAATTTTCAAATGTGTTGTGAAAAGGCACCAATTCATTTTTTTCGATGAAAGATATGACAATTAATACTGCCTTACCGCCACGCCTCTCTGACGAAAAAGCCGGCTTCTCCCCTGAAAGGGCAATGTCGTCAACTTAAGATTTATGTTTTCTGCGTCGAGGGTTAGAACGGTTGGGACGAATGGGAACAATGGAATGTTGTATTTCGGAATAAATAAACTTGCGTATCTTTTTTGTTCAAGTTTTGAAACGATGAATAACTGTACAACTTTTTCAGCTAAAACAGAAATGGTTGTATTGATATTTGCCTTATTATACTGATATTTATTTGTCAATAGGTTATTTTCTTAGACGTTTATTATCGTTGCAACGAAAAAGGTTGTTACGGCTGTGGCAAAGGCTGTTCAGACGGCGGCTGCTACTCAAAAGAGGTAACACAAGTTATCTTATAAAATAGTCAGTAGCTCCGATAAATTATCAATAACAAAA
>CACYDD010000163.1 GCA_902773065.1 uncultured Ruminococcus sp.
ATTTGTGACAATACACAAGAAATTTGTAAATTTTTCGATAATATGTACAAACTATTTATTGACATTTCGTCGAAAAAATTAGATAATATAGATATGGACTTTCTTTCAATGGGAATGTCCGGAGATTATACTGAAGCAATTCTGTCGGGTGCTAATATGATAAGAGTCGGATCAAGGCTTTTCGGCGCCAGAATATACAGATAAAAATTAGGGGGATATTAAAATGCCAAATATTATGGGAAAATTCAAAAGCATACTGAAACAGCCTGAGGATGAGGTAGCATACGACGATTATTATGATGATACAGAATCACTGGACGCCGATGCACAGGATGATATGGATTATGATGAACCGGAAGAGGAGCAGCAGGATGCTTCTGCCGGCGGTTCAGGTAATAATAATGTGATCAGTATCCATGATTCCAACAGCGTACAGTTTGTTCTTTTCAAACCTGAGGCTTTTGATCCGTCAGTAAAGGAAATGGCAAATGAGCTTATGAAAAGAAATACGGTTATCCTGAATGTTGAAGATACCAACAAGGACGTTTCAAGAAGAATTATTGACTTTCTCGGCGGCGTTGCCTATGCCAACAGCGGTAATGTCAAAAAGGTTGCCGAGGATACCTTCATTATTATGCCGAGCAATGTAACACTTTCCGGTCAGGATGCGATGGACGAGGTCGGCAGTGATAATGTATATTTCTGATTACTGATATGACAATTTCCGAAACCGAACGATAATACAGAAAGGAAATTCGTATGATTACATTAGAAGAAATTGAAAATGTTACCTTCCGCAAGGCAGGTCTTGGCGGATATAAGGTGGATGATGTTGATAATTTTGTCGATAAGGTGATCGATAAAGTAAAAAGTCTGGAGCTTGCCAACAAGGAACTGGAAAGCAGACTTGCAAGCCAGGATAAGGATATCCAGGAATATAAGGAAAAAGAAGACAGTGTTCAGAGTGCACTTGTAACGGCACAGATCACTGCCAAGTCGATTATCACCGAGGCAGAAAAACAGGCATCAGAGCAGACAAAACAGGCAAATGAAGCTGCTGAGCAGACAGTGACTGCTGCTCAGGCAAAAGCCGATAAGCTTGTTGCAGAGGCTCAGGCAAAAGCAGATCAGCTGAATTCGGAAACCGATGCCAAGGTAGAAGAATTGATGAATAAGGCACTCAGAGAGTCATCCGCGAAGATAGAGGAGAATAATGAAATTCTCGAAGCTCAGAAGAGAAATATTATCAAGCTGATGGGTGAAGCCAACAAATTCAGGAATTCACTTCTCCAGACCTATAAGAATCATCTCAGCGTGATCAATTCAATGGCTAAAGCAGATGATTTCAAAAAACAGCAGAAGGAGCTGGAAGAGCGTTATCCGAGATCGGAAGGCAATCAGCCGATCACGCTTTCAAGACCCGAAGCAGAAGTGAAACCAGCAAAACCGGCCGAAGGAAAAAATGAAGCTGAGACTGTGACAGAGTCAATTAAAGAAGAACAGACTGCTGAACCGGAAGTGAAAGAAGAAACCGGAAACAGTCGCCAGCCCGTAGTTGTCGGTTCGGCGGAAAAAACAGAACCGAAAATCATTGTTGCTAAATTTGATGAGATCAAAGCATCAAAAAACAATGGGAAATAAGTTGTGAGTTTGTAAAAGAGGAGAGAAATAACCGATGCCGCAGCAGGATTATAATAAAACACTGAATCTGCCGAAAACGGATTTTCCGATGAGGGCAGGTCTGCCGAAATCAGAGCCTGTGACTCTGAAACGCTGGCAGGATAATAAAGCATATGAAAAGTTGATGGAACTGAATGAGGGAAAGCCGCTTTATGTACTCCATGACGGTCCTCCGTATGCAAATGGTGATATTCACCTTGGTCATGCACTGAATAAGACACTGAAAGATATTATCGTAAGATATAAGAATATGACAGGTTTTCAGTCGCCATATGTTCCCGGCTGGGATACCCACGGACTTCCCACAGAGCTGAAAGCAAGAAAAAAAGCAGGTGTCAGCAGCAGTGACATTATTTCCGATGTTGAACTGAGAAAGCTTTGCCGTGAATTTGCAACAACTTATATCGACGGTCAGCGTGAACAGTTCAAGCGTCTGGGCGGAATCGGAGAATGGGATAATCCTTATATTACACTCACACATGATTTTGAAGCCAAACAGATTGAAATTTTTGCCGATATGGCAAGCAAGGGTTATATTTACAGAGGTCTGAAACCTGTATATTGGTGTCCTGACTGTATGACAGCTCTTGCCGAAGCTGAAATTGAATATGCCGAAGATCCATGTCATTCAATTTATGTGAAATTCAAAGTGACAGACGATCAGGGCAAACTCAGTGCGATGGGGGCAGATCTCAAAAATACCTATTTTGTGATCTGGACAACAACCACATGGACACTTCCGGCTAACCTTGCGATTTGTGTAGGTCCGAGATTCAATTACAGCCTTATTAAATGTGAAGGCGAATATTATGTCATGGCAGAGGAGCTTTATGCTTCTGCGATGGAAGCCGCAGGCAAAGAAAATTATGAAGTGATTGGTACGATCAAGGGTGCCGAGCTTGAATATATGCAGACAGCACATCCGTTCCTTGACAGAAATTCGCTTGTTATCGTGGGTGACCATGTTACTCTTGAAAGTGGTACAGGCTGTGTTCATACTGCTCCGGGTCACGGTGTAGATGACTATAATGTATGCCGTAATTACCCCGAGATTCCGATGGTCGTTCCTGTAGACGCACAGGGAAGACTTACTGAAGAGGCAGGTATGTTTGCAGGACTTCTGACGGGCGATGCCAACAAGCCGATCGCTGAGCATCTTGAAAAAACAGGTGCATTGTTTGCACTGAAAAAGATCATTCACCAGTATCCGCATTGCTGGAGATGTAAGAATCCTGTTCTGTTCCGTGCAACCAAACAGTGGTTCTGTTCCGTGGATGATATCAAAGATGCGGCTGTTAACGAAATCAAGAAAATAGAATGGGTTCCTGGATGGGGCGAGGATCGTATTACATCAATGGTTCGTGAACGTAAGGACTGGTGTATTTCACGTCAGAGAAAATGGGGTGTTCCGATTCCAATCTTCTTCTGTAGGGACTGCGGCGAGCCGGTTCTGGACAAGGATGCTATGCTTCATGTGTCAAAGCTGTTCGGAGAATTCGGTTCTGATATCTGGTATGAAAAGGATGCTTCCGAATTGATTCCCGAAGGACTTGCTTGTCCGAAATGCGGATGTAAAGAATTTGATAAAGAAAAGGATATTATGGATGTATGGTTCGATTCGGGCGTATCTCATGCGGCAGTATGCGGCGCACGTCCGTATCTGAAATGGCCTGCTGACCTTTATCTGGAAGGTGCAGATCAGTACAGAGGCTGGTTTCAGTCATCACTTCTTACTTCCGTTGCTGCTTTTGGTTCAGCCCCGTACAAATCAGTCGTAACTCACGGCTGGGTCGTTGATATGGAGAAAAAGAAAATGTCCAAATCCGCAGGAAATGGTATGTCACCATCACAGATCATCGACCAGTACGGTGCGGATATTCTCAGACTGTGGGTTGCTTCTTCCGATTATCATGCGGATGTCAGAATTTCCAAAGAAATTCTTGCTCAGCTCAGTGAAGCATACCGCAAAATCAGAAATACCGCACGTTATATCCTTGGCAATATCAGTGATTTCGATCCCGATAAGGATTCAGTTGCTGATGATAAGCTTCTGCCGATCGACAAATGGGCACTGAAAAAGCTGGATGAGCTGAACGCAAAGGTCAGAAAAGGCTATGATACCTATGATTTTCATGTAGTCTATCAGGCAATTCATAACTTCTGTGTTGTGGATATGAGTAACTTCTATTTTGATGTACTCAAAGACAGACTTTATACAGAAAAGAAAGACGGTCAGCTCCGACGTGCAGCTCAGACAACGATTTACAGAATTCTTGATGCCATGACAAAACTGGTTTCTCCGATCCTTGTTTATACATCTGATGAGATTTGGCAGTATATGCCGCATGACAGCTCTGCCAATCCTGAAAATGTACTCTTTAACGATATGCCCGAGCCTACAGGTATTGAGCTTGATGATAACTTTATTGCTATGTGGGACAGAATCCACGAAACAAGAGATATCGTTAAAAAGGCACTTGAAGTTGAGATCAAGAGTAAGGCAATTCGTTCTTCGCTGGAAGCAAAAGTAACACTGAAATGCAGCGGTGAACAGTATGAATTCCTGAAATCGGCAGAAAAAGAGCTTGCAGCTGCGTTTATCGTTTCTTCTGTAGAAATCGTTGAAGCTGCTGTTGATACTCTTGAAGTGGAGGTAGCTCACGCAGACGGTGAAAAGTGCGAACGTTGCTGGATTTTCAGCAGTACTGTTGGTTCTGACAGCAAGCACCCGACACTTTGCAGTCGTTGTGCCTCTGTCATAGGTTCATTGTTTGACGAATAAAATATTGAAAGAATGAGCGGTGTATCTGCGGATGCACCGCTTTCATACTTAATAGGGGGTTGGTGTATGACTACAGCGATTGTGCTTGCCGCGGCAGCATTGATTATTGTAATAGACCAGATCATTAAATATTTTGTATATGTGAATCTTTCTCCCGACGGCAGAGTGACTGTGATCGATAATCTGTTCTCGCTGATCTATTCCGAAAACAGGGGGGCGGCTTTCGGGATTTTTCAAGACGGAACGCTGTTTTTTATCATTGTGACATCTGCTTTGATCGGCGTGTTTTTCTATCTGCTGATCCATAAAAAATTCAGCGGAAAATTGTTTTATACATCTGTGGCACTCATTCTGGGCGGTGGTATCGGCAATCTGATCGACAGGATATTTCGAGGTTTTGTGATTGATTACCTTTCACTTTCATTTTTTTCGCCGATCTTTAATTTTGCTGATTACTGTATTACGATCGGGTCTGCTTTGTTTGTGTTGTGTATCTTGTTTATGTCTAATGATAAAAAAGAAAAAGCAGACAACATTAAGGGCATAGCCGAGAGTGGTGAATCCGATGACTGAATATGAATTTGTCGCTGACGAGACTTCAAAAGGCGTCAGAATTGATAGCTTTATTGCTAATTCCGTTACTGAAATCACTCGTTCTGCTGTACAAAAGTTGATAGAGAATGGAAATGTTTTGGTGAATGCTAAAGTACCTGCAAAAAATTATAAGCTCAGAAAAGACGACAGGATATCGATAACGATACCTGACCCTATTTTACCCGAGGCTGTTCCCGAAAATATTCCGCTGGATATTGTATATGAGGACAGAGATCTTCTTGTTGTCAATAAGCCGAAAGGAATGGTGGTTCACCCTGCGGCAGGTCATTACAGCGGAACACTGGTCAATGCATTGCTTTATCACTGCGGAGAAAGCCTTTCGGGAATCAACGGTGTTCTGCGCCCGGGAATTGTTCACAGGATCGACAAAGACACCAGCGGACTTCTGATCGTGGCAAAGAATGATTTTTCCCACAGACTTCTCGCAGAGCAGATAAAGGAACATACCTTTACACGCAAATATCAGGCAGTAGTGTACGGCAATTTCAAAACAGACGAAGGTACAGTCAATATGCCGATCGGCAGGCATCCGACCGACAGAAAAAGGATGACAGTCACAGAAAAAAATTCGCGGAATGCCGTTACACATTATAAAGTGATTAACAAGTATAACAGCTTTACACATCTTGAACTCACACTTGAAACTGGCAGAACGCATCAGATCAGGGTGCATATGGCACATATCGGTCATCCTGTAGCAGGTGATCCGGTTTATGGACCAAAGAAGGTGATAGCCTCTCTTAACGGTCAGTGTCTTCATGCGTACTATATCACATTTGTTCATCCGCGAACAGGGAAGACACTTACATTTTCGTCAGAACTGCCCGACTATTTTACAAATTTTCTTGATCACATATATAATTAAATCACCGCCGTCTTGTCATAAAAATGACAAGGCGGCGGTGAATGTTATGATAATTCTATTTCTTCAAATATTTTGTCATATGTTTCTTGCTGCTCTTTGTCAAAGCAGAGAACGGCTTCACTGTAGCCGCCGTCTTTGATAACAGCTTTGAGATATACGTTAAGCTTATTTTCTTTTTGATCCAGGGCATCGATTTTGCAGATAACGGTGTCATCTCCGTCTGTTTCCGGCTCTGTGCTGTAGGTATCTTTCAGGTAATTAACCAGATCATCCTGTGTGATGCCGTTGTTTTCAACAAAGTCAAGAAGAAGTGTTGCTTTGCCGTCATGGGTCTGGAGAAAAATTCCGTCACCGGGTTCACTGTCCGTATCAATCTCAGAAAAGGTATCGGAAAAAACAGAAATGACTTTTTCTGATTTGCTTCTGAATTCCAGTGTTCCGGACTTCTTTTGTGTAATACCGTCAGGGTAGGACGGTTCTTTACTGCTTTCTTCGCTGCTTTCGGGTGCGGAAGGCTTCAAACCGACAATATCGGAAATATCAACACTGATCTCATCGGTGTTGATATCTCTTGTTTCTTCTGAGTTTGCATTGTTCAGGTCAGATTCTTCGTTGGTTTGCCCGGAGCATCCTGCCGCAGCACATAAGAACAGTACAGATAATACACATAATATTTTTTTCATGCCGTTTCCTCCCTCATAATTTTTATCCGTGACGCTTTGCCGCTTTTCTGTAAGCGTTTGTGGCGGTTTTCTTTTTGTTGTCGTTTTTTCTTTTGCCGTAATCATTTCTGCGGCTGTAATTCTTATCATTGCCTTTGGAGTGGTTTTTACGGTTTCTTTGCGGTTCCTCATACAGCACAGTTCTGACAGGTTTTCCGCAAACCTTTGCACCGTACATCTGATCGAGAACCATTTCAACCGAATTCGTCGGCACTGCTACGACTGAGCAGTCATCATAAATTTCGATCTTGCCGATATCTCTGCCGTGAAGCAGGCTTCTTTCGGTGATGGAAGCAACGATATGATTGGGAGCGACTCTGTTTGCTCTGCCGATATTGAGCATAATTTTGCTGAAATCAGTATTGCCGTTTCTGCTGTACTGTTTGCGTTCTGTTCTGATATCCTTGATTTTGATTTCTTTCTCGGAGAAATTCATTTGCATGGCAGCTGCCGCAATATCAAAAAGAGAAAACCCTTTTGACAGCAGCATATTGACCATTTCACGGTATCTGTCGCTGATTGGCTCATTCAGGGCATTTTCTACAGATTCTATATTTTTTTCGGCAATATGGTAATTGATATCTTCGCCTGAGGGAACATCGATCTGCTCAATTTTTGATTTAACGCTGTGTGCAATGTCAAGCAGGGAAAGAACCTGCCGTCTGCCGCTGCATATGGTAACGGAATTCCCCTCTTTGCCGATTCGACCCGTGCGTCCGATTCTATGAACATAGTACTCATTGTTTTGCGGTATATCGTAATTAAAGACATATTCCACATCATTGACATCAATTCCTCTTGCCGCTACATCAGTCGCCACAAGAATTGAGGTTGAACCGTATCGGAATTTATCCATGACTGCTGTTCGCTGTGACTGTTTCAGATCGCCGTGCAGTGCTTCTGCATCAAGTCCGCTCTGGTTCAGGGAAACTGCTACTTCCTCCGCCATTTTCTTCGTATTGCAAAATACAATGGAAAGGGAGGGAGCATAATAGTAGAGCAGCAGTTTTAATGCGTCCGTTTTTCTGCCCATAGGAACATCAACATAGGTCTGCCGGATATTGTCCAGTGTTACTTTTTTGCTGTTGATCTCTATGATTTCGGGGTTATTCTGGAATTCCTCTGTGATCGACATGATTGCAGGCGGCATGGTAGCAGAGAACAGAACTGTCTGCCGGCTTTCGGGTGTTTCACGCAGAATGGTTTCCATATCTTCTTTGAAGCCCATGCTGAGCATTTCGTCTGCTTCATCAAGAACTGCCAGCTTTACATGATCAAGCTTCAGCGTTCTTCTTCTCATATGATCCATAATTCTGCCGGGTGTGCCGATAACGATATTGGCTTTTTTCAGTGCCTTGATCTGCCTGTCCATCGGTGTACCGCCGTATACTTCTACAGGGCGGATTCCTTCACAATATTTTGTCAGTTTTTTGATCTCACCACAGCATTGCATGGCAAGCTCTCTTGTCGGCAGCATGATAATGGCAAGAACATGGGATCTGTCGCTGCATGAATTGATCATTTCAATGGCAGGAATAGAAAAAGCCATTGTTTTGCCCGTTCCTGTCTGAGATTTTCCTATTACATCTGCACCTGATCGCACAAGGGGAATTGCCCGTGCCTGGATATCGGTAGGTGTTTCAAAACCGAGGTCATCGATTGCTTTTTTAATTTCACTCGTCAGCCCCAGATCGTTAAAACTTATTTTTTCATTTGAATTTTTACTCATAATTAACTTCCTTATTCTTCTTTAATCAACTTTTACATTCTACCAAAAATCCCCCCTTTTGTCAACCGGCGCCGGCGAGCCGCCGGTCCCAATTTCGCGCTCAAGTTTATAAAAAACCATTATTTTTTGCCGCGCCATAAAGTCCCGGAAAAATTCTTCACTAACGGCGAGCCGCCTGTGTCAATTTTTTACCCTTCGGTTGCTCTGAAAAAAATAGGATTAATTTATCGCCGCGCCCTGATTTGATATGCCAACTATCATTTTACAATAAGGACGCACCTGCCTGAATATTTTACATTAAGTTATTTTAACCTATTGACTTGATAAGTTTTCGGTATTAAACTATAATAATATATGAAATTTATATTTGAATCCTGATTAGCGATTGATATATTTTGAGGACGGAGAATGAGATGGATTGTTTAAGTTTAAGTTATAAAAATGCGGATGTGGAACTGCGTGAAAAATTAGCGTTTACCGGCTGCCAGACAGCAGAGATTTCTGATCGTTTATGCTGCCTTGGTTCGGTACAGGAATGTGTTCTGCTTTGTACCTGCAACCGTACGGAATTATATTATAATGGTAATGAAAATGCAAAAGATGAAATTATCAGTATTCTTTCCGAAGCTGCGGAACTGGAAAGCGAAAGACTGAAAAAATATCTTTTTTACTTTTCCGGAGATAAAGCAATTTATCATCTTTTCAAGGTAGCAAGCGGTATCGAATCAATGGTTGTCGGGGAGGATGAAATTCTGGGGCAGACAAAAAAAGCCTATTTTGCCGCTTGTGAAGCAGGCACAGTTGCCTATGAACTGAATATGATCTTTCAGGCAGCAATCACCTGTGCAAAAAAAATAAAAACCGAAACGAAATTATCAAAATCTTCTGTTTCTGTTGCAACGCTTGCAGCCGCAGAAGCCGCAAAGAACTGCCGCAATATTTTAGTGATCGGCGCAAACGGAAAAACAGGCTCTACTGTGGTGAAGAATTTAATTTCATATAAAAATGTCAATGTCAAAGCGGCGATGAGAAAATACCACACACACGGTGTTTCTTTTTCGGAAAAGGCTGTTGAAATCATTGATTATCACAAACGGTATGAATACATCAATCATACCGACTGCATTATCAGCGCAACAAGCAGTCCCCATTATACTGTTACACTTTATGATCTGAAACAATATGTGGGTGATGATAAAAACAGGCTGTTTATCGATTTGGCTGTGCCGCCCGATATCGATCCTGCCGTTGGGGAGTACGGCAATGCAAGGCTTATCAATATTGATTATTTTGAAGAGTTGGCACGAAAAAATAATGAAATCAAGCTTTCCAGCGTAAGAGAAGCAGAAGAAATTATACAGGCAGAAACAGACCAACTGAAAAAAGAACTTTTGTTTCATGATTTTTTGCCGCTGCTGGATTTCGTAAAGGAAAAAATGCAGCAAAAGCCGTTTGAAGATTTGCTTTATAAAATGAAATCAGAAGCAGACAGCAATGCTTTTTTGCAGTTTATCAATGTGTTGAAAGATATGGTGGAGGAGTAGCACAGTGCAGTATTTTCCTTTTTTTATTGATATCGAAAATCAATTATGTGTCATAGCAGGCGGAGGAACAGTCGCTTTGCGGAAAGTAGAAAAGCTGTTGCCGTTTAAGCCGCAAATCAAAATTATCGCCGAAAGCATATGTAAAGAGCTGACAGAACTGCCGGGTATCACCATAGAGCAAAGAAAATTCTGTCTTGACGATATTGATAACGCTTTTATGGTAATAGCGGCAACAGATGATAAAAATTTAAATAAGGCAATACATGATGTTTGCATTGAGAAGAAAATCTTTGTCAATTCGGTGGATGATATTGAAAATTGCAGCTTTATTTTTCCTGCCCTTGTCAAGGGAGAAAATTATACAGCGGCGGTGTCAACATCAGGAAAAAGTCCGATCTATGCCCGTTATCTCAGAGAAAAAATTGAAAGTAAGATCGATGATGACAGCGACAGGATCATTGAAATTTTGTACTCATGCAGAAGTATTATTAAACAGAGGATCAACAGTGAAGAAAAGAGAAAATCAGCTTTTGAATACATACTGAAAAAATGTATTGCTGACAGTAACAATATTGATATAGACATGATCATAAAAGAAGCAGAGGATTATGTGAATGAAAATTAAGATAGGCACAAGAAAAAGTAAGCTGGCACTGGTACAGACAGATATGGTGATTCAGGCAATCAAAAGCAAATATCCCGATTGTGAAACCGAAATCGTACATATCAGCACCAAAGGCGATAAACAGCTTGACAAACCGCTGACAGCTTTCGGAGGAAAGGGCGCATTTGTGACGGAAATAGAAGAAGCACTGAAAAATAAAGTGATCGATATTGCGGTACATAGTGCCAAGGATTTACCAATTACTATTGCAGAAGGGCTGGCAATATCTGCTGTGTTAAAGCGTGGCGATTATCGTGATGTACTTGTGACAAGAAAGGGAACGGAGCTAAAAAACAGCAGTGATTTTATTGTCGGAACAGGCAGTCTGCGCCGCAGAGGGAATATGAAGCGGCTATATCCCGCTGTTGGCTTTGCAGATATCAGGGGAAATGTTGATACACGGCTGAAAAAGCTGGAAAATGGTTTGTATGATGGCGTGATACTGGCGGCGGCAGGACTCGAAAGAGCAGGACTTTATGAACCTGAGAGATTTGATTATCAGCCGTTTAATTATACGGAATTTCTTCCTGCGCCCTGTCAGGGGATCATTGCTGTTGAAAGCAGGCAAAATGACAGTCTTGTGCCGCTTTTGGAAAGTATCAATGATAAAAATACATTTTATGCATTTCAAACAGAAAGATTTATTATTCAGCGGCTCGGTGGAGATTGCAGCGTTCCGCTTGGTGCATATTCGTTTATTGAGGGAGAAAATATGACTGTAGCTGTGTCAAAGGATGGCGGAAAAATTAAAGCAGCAACGGCGGAAATATCCGAACGGCTGACACTTGCAGAGGAGCTGATATCATGTCTGTAAAGAAAAAAGGAATTGTCTATCTTGTCGGGGCAGGCTGCGGTGATTATGACCTTATCACACTAAGAGGAAAATCCGCTCTTGAGCAGTGCAACACGGTGATCTATGACAGTCTTATAGACGACAGGATTCTGAATTTTGCTCCAATCGCTGCCGAGAAAATTTCTGTCGGCAAACGCTGCGGCAGACACAGCGAAACACAGGAAAATATCAATTCCTTGCTTGTTGCAAAAGCACTGGAGGGAAGGACCGTTGTCAGATTAAAGGGCGGCGACCCGTTTGTGTTCGGCAGAGGAGGAGAGGAAATTATCGAGCTGAAAAAGAATGAGATCGAATTTGATATCATTCCCGGCATATCCTCTTCTATTGCCGTTCCTGAGCTGGCAGGAGTGCCTGTTACGCACAGAAAAGTCAGCCGTAGTTTTCATGTTATCACAGGACATACAGCAGATGATTTTTCCGCAAAACGCATGAAAAATTATGCAGGGTTGGAAGGCACACTTGTGTTTTTGATGGGGTTGAAAAATCTCAGGCATATTGCCGACAGTCTGATAAAATACGGTATGGAGGAAAATACGCCTGCCTGTGTGATTTCAAACGGTGCAGGCTCTTATCAAAGTGTCGTAAAAGCAAAGCTTTCAGAGATTGCCGATGAAACCGAAAGTAAAAACGCACTGACTCCGGCGGTGATTGTGATAGGAAAAACAGCGGAATATGATTTTGCACCAACGGTCAGCCGACCGCTTTCGGGTATCACCGTAACTGCAACAGGAACGAAGCGTTTTGTTACCAAGCTGTCAAAAGCACTGGAACATAAGGGTGCAAGGGTGCAGCGGCTTGACCACCTTGATATTGTGGAGTACGGCAATAATGAAAAGCTTGACAGAACATTGCGAAATATTTCTGCTTATCACTATCTGGTTCTGACAAGTATTAACGGAGCAGAGATTTTTTTACGAAAGCTCAGGGAAGCAAAAACGGATATCAGAAAATTATCACATCTGAAAATTGCAGTGATTGGCAGCGGAACGGCTGATGTGCTTGAAAAAAGAGGAATTTTTCCCGATTTGATACCAAAACAATATACTTCGGAAAGTCTTGGGAAACTGTTGAGCGAAATGGTATCAGAAAACGAAAAAATACTGATTTTAAGAGCAGAAAAAGGTTCAAAGAAGCTGAATGAAATTCTGGATGAAAATCATATGCTGTATGATGATATCAAAATTTATGATGTTGCAGAGAACAGCAGTTTTTATGATGAAAACAAGATTGTCGGTGATTATGTGATTTTTGCAAGCTCGTCAGGTGTGAAAGCATTTTTTGACAGCGGCAAAGCTGTTCCCAAAAATGCAAAAATCGTATGTATCGGTGATATCACAGCGCAGGCGGTAAGAAATTACGGAATCAATGATTTCCGTATTTCAAAAACCAGTAATATAGAAGGAATTGTTGAAATAATTATCAAAGCGGAGGAAGAAAATGAAACGATTCAGAAGATTAAGAGCGAATGAAACAATACGCAGTCTGGTGCGTGAAACAAGAGTTGATAAAAAAGAACTGATTTACCCGATTTTTGTAACAGAAGGCGAAAATATCAAAAATCCCGTACCGTCCATGCCGGTCGTTTTTCAGTATTCGGTTGACAGGCTTGATGAAATACTGAAAGAAATTGACAAGAGCGGTATTTCGGGGCTGCTGATTTTCGGAATCCCGAAGCATAAGGACGAACTGGCGACTTCTGCTTATGACGATAACGGAATCACGCAGAAGGCGGTAAGGTTCATTAAAGAAAAATACCCCGAAATGCTTGTCATTGCAGATGTATGTCTTTGCGAATATACCTCGCATGGTCACTGTGGTGTGGTAGAGCATGATATTATTCTGAATGATGAAACACTTCCATTGCTTTCAAAAATGTCTGTCAGCCTTGCCAAAGCGGGAGCGGATATTATTGCCCCGTCGGATATGATGGACGGACGAGTAGCGGCAATCAGACGATCACTGGATGAAAACGGTTTTGTCAATACGCCGATCATGGCTTACAGTGCGAAATTTGCTTCGGGATATTACGGTCCGTTTCGTGATGCTGCCGAATCTGCGCCTTGCTTTGGTGACAGACGTACCTATCAGATGGACATTGCCAACGGCAGGGAAGCACTGCGTGAAATCGAATCAGATATTGAGGAGGGTGCGGATATTGTCATGGTCAAGCCTGCACTGGCTTATCTTGATGTTGTAAAAGAAGCAAGCAAGTATAACATTCCGCTTGCCGCTTATAATGTAAGCGGTGAATATTCTATGGTAAAAGCGGCTGCACAGAACGGTTGGATTGATGAAAAAAGAATTGTTCTGGAAAATCTTACCGCAATCAAAAGAGCAGGTGCAGATATTATTATCACTTATCATGCACTGGATGCGGCAAAATGGCTGGAGGAAGAATGATGAATACAAAAAAATCGGAAGCGTTGTATCAAAGTGCATTGAACTTTATGCCGGGCGGTGTCAACAGTCCTGTACGTGCCTGTAAAAATGTAGGGAAAACACCGCTTTTTATTGAAAGAGCAGAGGGCGATAAAATCATTGATGCGGATGGCAATGAATATATTGATTATGTATGCTCATGGGGACCGAATATTCTCGGTCATGGCAGAAAGGAAATCATCGAAGCCGTGAAACATTCCTGCGATAACGGTCTTACGTTCGGAGCTTGCCACAGGGGAGAAATTGCGCTTGCCGAGATCATACAAAGAAACATTCCTTCCATGGAAATGCTCAGACTTGTCAATTCGGGAACAGAAGCAGTGATGAGTGCTGTACGTGCGGCGAGGGGATATACGGGAAGAGATAAAATCATCAAATTTGAAGGCTGCTATCACGGTCATTCTGACGGTCTGCTTGTCAGGGCAGGTTCGGGTCTGCTCACAGGAGCGATTCCTGACAGTGCCGGCGTACCGAAGGGGTATACAGAAAATACGCTTCTTGCAGTCTATAATAGTGAACAGAGTGTAACGGAACTTTTTGAAAAATACGGCAATGAAATTGCCGCCGTTATCATTGAGCCTTGTGCTGCCAATATGGGAGTTGTACCGCCCAAAAAGGGATTTCTGGAATTTCTGAGAAGCATTACGGAACAATATCAGTCAATTCTGATTTTTGACGAAGTGATCACAGGTTTCAGGCTTTCTCTCGGCGGTGCACAGCAATATTACGGTGTCACACCCGATTTGACAACTCTGGGGAAAATTGTCGGCGGCGGTATGCCGCTTGCGGTTTACGGAGGAAAGCGTGAAATTATGGAATGTGTTGCACCGCTCGGCTCTGTCTATCAGGCAGGAACGCTTTCGGGAAATCCTGCGGCGGTTAGTGCAGGACTTGCAGCACTCAGTATACTGAAAAGCGAGCCTGAACTATATGAACAGCTTGACAAAAAAGGGGAAGTACTTGAAAAAGCTTTTGTGGAATCGGGCTTCAATGTCAACCGTGTGGGCTCATTGCTGACGGTATTTTTTACCAGTCAGGTTGTTACAGATTATGATACGGCAAAGACCTCCGACACGAAAGAATTTGCAAGATTTTATTCTTATTTACTGGAAAACGGTATTTACACCGCACCATCACAGTTCGAAGCGATGTTTCTCTCCTCCGCTCACAGCAATGAGGATATCGACTACACTTGCGAAATAATCAGTCAGTACAAAAAAATAATAGGAAATCAGAAGCGGAGGACACAATGATGTTCTCCGCTTGATTAATATATATTATAAATACAATTAATAGATTGATATAAATAATTCATATTAATATAATAGATAAAACCTATTGATTTTATATGATTTATTGTTATATAATAGTTGTGCGGTATATACATTGGTGATTGTTATTATTTTTTCTTATCGAAAAGCAGGTGGTTATAATGAATTTCAATACTGAATTACTGCACAGCCGTTTTGACGGAGATCAGGCAACAGGAGCAACCGTCATGCCGATCTATCAGGTCAGTGCTTTTGCACATGAATCCCCCGAAAAGCTGGAAAAGGTTTTTGATAATAAAGCACCCGGATTTGCCTATACAAGAATCGGCAATCCGACAGTAGCATCCTTTGAAAACCGGATGTCGGGACTTGAAAAGGGTATTGGTGCTGTGTCCTGTGCTTCGGGTATGGCAGCAGTGACAATGTCGCTGCTGAATGTGCTTTCGTCAGGTGATGAAATAATTGCCGCTTCGGGACTGTTCGGGGGTACGATTGACCTCTTCGAGGATTTATCTGCCTTTGGGATTAAAACGCATTTTGTAGATCATATATCGGTTGAGGAAATCAAACCGCTTCTGAATGAAAATGTAAAAGCGGTTTTTGCTGAACTGATCGGCAATCCTGCCCTTGATATCGTGGATGTGGATGAAGTTTCCGCATTTTTACATAGCAATGGAATACCTTTATTTATAGACAGTACAACAGCAACACCATACTTGATCAGACCGATCGAACACGGTGCAGATATTGTGATACATTCCACATCGAAATATGTCAACGGCAGCGGTAATTCCATCAGCGGTGTGATTATTGACAGTGGTAATTTTGACTGGGATATCGGGCGTTATCCCGTTCTTGAAAAATATAAAAAATACGACAAATTTGCCTACCTTTCAAGGCTCAGAAACGGTATATGGAGAAATATCGGTGCTTGTCTTTCTCCGATGAATGCGTTTATGAACAGCGTGGGTCTTGAAACACTGGGACTGAGAATGGAAAGACTGTGCGACAATGCACTGAAGCTTTCAAAGTTTTTTGATGCTGTTGCAGGAATTGATGTGAACTATCCGGCACTGCCAAAAAGTCCGTATTATGAACTTTCTCAGCGGTTACTTGGCGGTAAGGGTGGTGCAATCGTTACCCTACGTGCAGGAAGTAAGGAAAAAGCATTCCAGCTGATGAACAATCTGAAACTTCCGCTGATTGCTACAAATATAGGTGATGTGAGAACGCTTGTCATACATCCGGCAAGCACGATTTATTTACACAGCAGCCCTGAGCAAAGGGAAAAAGCCGGTGTTTATGACGATACCATCAGAATAAGTGTCGGAATTGAGGATATTGATGATTTGATTGACGATTTTGCTCAGGCAATTGAAGGATTAAAGGAGGATTAAATATATGCCTGTTGATTACGCAACATTAAAAAAAGGCGGCTTTATGCGGCAGAAACAAAAAAATAATTTTTCGCTCCGACTCAGAGTAGTGGGCGGAAATCTGACAGCGGTTCAGCTTGCAAAAATAGCAGAGGTTGCCGAAAAATTCGGTGACGGTCATGTTCATCTGACTTCACGTCAGAGTGTGGAAATTCCGTTTATCAAGCTTGATGATATCGAAGCGGTTAAAAACACACTTGCTGAGGGCGGTGTTGAACCGGGCGTATGCGGTCCGAGAGTCAGAACAATTACTGCCTGTCAGGGTGAAGCAATCTGTCCGAGCGGCTGTATTGATACCTATGCGCTTGCAAAAGAGCTTGATGACAGATATTTTGCACATGAGCTTCCGCATAAGTTTAAATTCGGCATTACAGGCTGTCAGAATAACTGCCTGAAAGCCGAGGAAAATGATCTTGGTATCAAAGGCGGTATCAAAGTAAGCTGGAAAGAGGATGCCTGTATCGGCTGCGGTGTTTGTGTCAAAGCCTGCCGGAGCGGTGCGATCACACTGACAGACGGCAAAATTGAAGTGGACGAGTCCAAATGCAATTTCTGCGGCAGATGTTACAAAGCCTGTCCTACCGAGGCATGGGATACCATTCACGGATATATCGTTTCCTTCGGAGGTCTGTTCGGCAACAGCATTAACAAGGGCGAACCGATCATCCCGTTTATCGAGGATAAGGAAAAGCTCCTGAAAATATGCGATGCAGCAGTGAAATTCTTTGAAGAAAACGCAAAACCAAGTGAGCGTTTCAAGTTCACCATTGACAGAGTAGGCAAGGAAAAATTTGAAGAAAAAATACTGGAGGCATACAATGGGTGAGTTTAATATTGATGATAAGGTAGATATCACAGATGTGGTTTGCCCGACAACATTTGTTAAGGCAAAAATTGCACTGGAGGAACTTGACGAGGGTCAGATTTTGTCCATCAGAATGAATGACGGTGAACCTGTGCAGAATGTTCCGAGAAGTATCAA
>CACYDD010000164.1 GCA_902773065.1 uncultured Ruminococcus sp.
CTGTCCTGCTATCTTTGAAGCGTTCCAACGGTTATGCCCGATTAGAATTTCATAGTTGCCATCTTCCAAGGGCTGAACGATAATCGGCGTCATTACACCGTTACTGCGTATGCTTTCTACCATATCGTCAAGCCTTTCACCGTCATACAGCGTAAACTTGTGGTTATGATACGGAACAAGCATATCGACAGGTATCTGCTTGATTTGGTTTTCCTGTGACATCATCGCTCCGAAATTGAATTGTGTCATTTTGTGTTCCTCCGTTAATAACCTTCTTTGCCTTAATATAAATATCCTCATCGGAAATATGATAAAAGAGATCATCTTTACCTATGCTGATTTCACCGTTTACGGTAACAAACATACCATCAGTAAAGTTTTGGGATATTTCTATCGCCGATTCACCTGTGCATCCGACAGTTATAAATCTGTTTTTCTGAAATTCAAGATCAAACAGATAATAACCTTCTTCATCTTTAAGAATATCATAAGCTCTGCCCGATAATTCCACCTTGTTCATAAAACCACCCCCTCACATCAAGTTATATTCGGACGTAATACTGTCCTTTGGAACATAGATTACATAATAAGCGTGTTTTGCAGAATTAGATTTAGTTTGAAGATCTTCAAGAAAAGGATGTTCAACAGGATTGATGATTGTAAGCCAAAAAATTGCTGATGAATCAATTTCAGCAGGAAGGATCCGATAGCCATATTCCTCAATATGCGGTTCGATTTCGTTTTCGTTAATGAATTTTATCTTTACATCATCATCATTTGTTTGTTCGTTCGATGTTTGACAGGAGATGTTGAACAAAGAATGGACAGCAAAAAACAAAATAATAACAATGCTAAAAATCCTCAGAATTTCCAAAAGAAATTAAAGCAGTTAGACCGCCGCTCACGCTATATTATTTATGAGCGTGACAAAGGGAAAGGAAAGCGGAAGTTTGAAAAATTTGACGAACGCTATACCAAAAAAGATGATACTGTTTTTATTGAGGATTTGATAACCGCAAGAAATATGCACATCGCACTTGATAAGGCTCTGGCTGATCTGACAAAGGAAGAATATCAGATTATTTCAGAATGTTTTTTTGAGGAAAAAAAGCCTAATTACACGAAACTTGGCAAAAAGTATGGAATAACACGACAGGCATACACCAAAAGGAGAAAAAACATTTTGAAGAAGCTAAAAAAGTTGGTTATATCCTACTATGAAGAGTTTTAGTTTTTGTGCAAGGTGCTGATTTTGAAAATTTCAATCGGTTTTTGGGTTGCGTTTTCGCCGTTTTTTCGGTTTGTTATTAGAGGGGTTTATTCCCTCGGTGCGTTATTTGCTTTTTTGGTGGAAATGTGGTATTGTATTGAAACCACTTAATTCCATTCATTGCCTGTTTGTGTAGAGCTGAAAGGAGAAGACATGAATACACAACAAACAGGGCAATACAAAATCACAGCACTGTACGCTCGTCTGTCGGCAGACGATGAGCTTCAGGGTGACAGCAACAGTATTATCCACCAAAAACAGATACTTGAGGAATTTGCATTCAATCACGGCTTGGGCAACTGTCAGTTTTATGTTGATGACGGATTTTCGGGAACGAACTTTGAACGTCCCGACTTTCAGAGAATGCTGACCGATATTGAAAACGAAATTGTCGGAACCGTAATCGTAAAAGATTTATCCCGTTTCGGAAGAAACTACTATCAGGTAGGTTACTATACCGAAAAGGTTTTTCTTGAACATGATATACGTTTCATTTCGATAGTTGACAATGTTGACAGTATCAACGGAGTGAATGAATTTGCTCCATTTCATAATCTCATCAATGACTTTTACGCAAAGGATATCGCAAAAAAGCAAAAGGCTGTAATTGAGAGCAAAGGTAACGCAGGCAAACGATTGACCACCAAAGCAATTTACGGTTATAAAAAGAACGATGAGGGACAATGGATTGTCGATGAAGAAGCAGCTGCGGTTGTAAGAAAAATCTTTGAGCTTTGTATAAAGGGAAAAGGTATTCAGATGATTGCCAATTACCTGTTCGCAAAGCAAATAAAAAATCCGTCTGCCTACACTGGAAAATACCGCAAGGGCGGTGTGGCAGAAAAGAATCCGTACCTATGGTCTGCTCAGACCGTCAGCGGAATACTTTCAAGACAGGAATACTGCGGTGATACCGTTAATTTCAAGTCACACCGAAAGACTCTTTGCAGTAAGGTGGTTGTTAAAAATGATCCTGAAGATTACAAGATTTTTCCGAACACCCATGAAGCAATTATCAGTAGAGAAGATTTTGCAAAAGTGCAGGAAATCAGAAGCAAACGAAAACGAATAAAACCAATCGAAGAGCCTATTATGTTTGCGGAAATTTACTGTGCTGACTGCGGAAGCAGAATGCACATTATGCGGTCAAGAAACTACAAAAAAACAAAACCCGACTGCTACATTTGCTCGTTATCAAGAAAGTCTACTGCTGTAAAACAATCAGACTGTTCTTCTCATTACATTACCGAATCCGCTCTTAAAGATCATGTTTTGAAATCATTGAACGCTGTTCTTGAATCTGCTAAGGATTTTGCAAAATTCAAAAAACAAATCTATGCAGATTACAATAAAAAGAATAGCCGCTCACTTAATGAAATAAAAAGAAATCTTACCGAAACACAAAAGCGAATCAGCAAGATTGACATGATTATAAAGGAAATGTATGAGGATAAGGTAAATGGAAATATTTCTCTTGAAATTTTCCAAAAACTTTCATCTGAATATTGTCTTGAACAAAAAGAGCTTTCCTCAAAAGTTTTGGACTTAAAGAAAAAATGTGCAGAATTCGGTCAAACAAAAACTGCATTGAAGGGATTTTTTGATATCGTTCAGAAATATATGGAACATGGTTCGGTTAATGAGCTTACGCCTGAAATCGTATCTGAATTTATCGACCGTATTGAAATCGGAGAAACAAAAAAAGTTGACGGCAAACGTCAACAACATGTAAATATCTACTTTAGAGGGATTGGTTTAATGGATTCTGAAATTCTACGCTAAAACAATTACAAGTACCGTTTCAAGTGTTGTGACGACAATAAAGAATGCTGTTTCAAATGCTTTCAACAATATCTTATCCGGCATAAAAAACGCTATGTCAAATATATTTAATGCAGTTAAAAACGGTTTTGCAAATGTCAAAGACCACATCACAGGACTTGCATCACAGGCTTTCAACTGGGGCAAGGATATGGTTATGGGTATCGTAAACGGTATTAAAAGCTGCATCGGTGCGGTCGGCAACGCTGTGTCGAGCGTAGCGGATAAGATACGATCGTTTCTGCACTTCTCCGTGCCGGATGAGGGACCTCTTACAGATTATGAAAGTTGGATGCCTGACTTTATGAAGGGTCTTGCTAAAGGTATCGAGCATAGCAGAGGTATGATAAAATCTGCAATGAAAAACGTATCTGCCGATATGGTCGTCAGTCCTCATGCAGAAGTCACAGCTACTGCTTCTGATGGCGGTGTATCTCAAACGGACCTCACTGAACTGATAACTGCGATAAAAGCGGCTTTTCCTAAAGGCAGCACTGTGGGTGGTAGC
>CACYDD010000165.1 GCA_902773065.1 uncultured Ruminococcus sp.
ATAGCAATAAGATGATATTGAAAAATGTCAGATTCAAAGCATCACCAAGAATATTGCAGAAGAATAAAAATATGATAATGTCAGATATTGTACTGATTTTTATTTTCCAAGTCATAGCAACTCCACCCACTGCTGACAGATCACATCTTCCGACAGCCGTTGTCTGATTTTGATGGCTTCTGCCGACATCTTTGCCGCATGATCGGGATTTTCGATGATATATTTCATTCCACGATACATCGCATCCGCATCTCTTACAGGCACTAACAAACCATTTTTCTCGTGTTCGATCATCATTTTTGCCCCGCCGGCCGGACAATCCGTACAAACCACCGGCAAACCGATAGCCATTGATTCCAACATTGAATTAGAGATACCCTCAAAATCCGAAGAGGATACGAACATGGCAGCATCCCTGATTCTCTGATGAATATCAGAAGCAAAATCCTCAATAAAGATATATTCACTCTGCTTATTTTTCTTTATCAACTCTGTCAAGCTTTCTTTCAGCTCGCCCCGACCATAAATCCTCAGCGTATAGTCGGGAAAATCCTGATGCAGTTTTCCAAATGCTTCAAAAAGCAGCGGAAGATTTTTCTGTGGGTTCAATCTGCAAAAATTGACGATTTCTTTTCTCCTGACACCGCTGAACGGATCCGGTAAATCCTTTTTGATTGGATTGGGTATAATGACCCCTTTTTTTTGCACATTCTCGTCAAAATAATCCTGTGCATCCTGTGTTTGAAAAACAACATATTCGGCAGATGCCAGATATTTATTAACTCTTTGGCCCAGCACTTTATCAACACTGTATTGTGAAACTGGGTCGTTTCTTTCTGACAAAATAAGTCTTACTTTCGGATGCAGTTTCTTGAAATAATGAATCATCATATCGCCTACACCCATCACTATCACAACATCCGTCTTATTCTTTCGGCAAAACTTTTGAAAAGCAAGCAATCGTTTGAAATGCTTAAGATACTTATTGGATGAATTCGGTAATGTAACTATTTTATCAATACCGGCCACAGAATAATCATTATAGGTAGAAAACATCTTCACAATAGAAACATGGTTACCTTGTGCCGCCATGTATTTTGCCACTGTGACACCTACCCTTTCGGCACCCCCATCACCGATATTATTCATTACAAATACGATATTCTTCATCACTTTTTCCTCTTTTTTACTTCATTTACATAATATTGCTTCAAACGCTCAGCTTCTGTTTCAATATTAAAGCCTTTCTGATTCACATATTGCAGGGTATCTTCCCTATGTTCACCCTTGTTTTGAAGCATTTTCTGCATCTGCTCTGCCCATTCCTCCGGAGGTTGTTTTAATGACATCATTGTTGTACCGGGAAGAATACATACCTCCGACGAAACAGTATCCGAAAAAAGACACGGCAGACCGTTTACCTGAGATTCCACTCCTACAACCGGAAGTCCTTCATACAGTGACGGCAAAATGAACAAGTCAAACAGATTATAAAGTTCCGCTGCATCACTTCGTTGACCCAAAAACAGAATATTTTGTGCAATTCCTTCTGTCTTTGCCAATTGTTTGATTTTATCCTCTAATTCCCCGATGCCTATCAGCACCAGCACAGCATTACTGTTCAAATTAAGATATGCCTTAAATATCTTCAACAGAAAGACATGGTTTTTCTGTTCGCTAAAACGACCGATATGCCCAATTACTGTCTGATCCGGCCCCAAACCAAACTGTTTTTTGAGCTGTTCAGCTTTTTGGACATCATAAGCATATTTCTTGACATCGACAGCATTATTCATAACATAAAGCTGTCCACTGTCAACGATTTTATTGCCCCACATATAACGCCCCGCCTCTAAGCCACAGCCAAAATATCCTGTTGCTGTCTTTTTCAGCATGGGCTGAAAGCAGTTAAGCACCATAATCTTTATTTTGCCACTGGTTTGCATCGTAAGATGAGAATGTGCAATACGAACCGGCACACCCGCTTTAGCTGCCATTTTCAGATAAGCAAATGACCAGTTC
>CACYDD010000166.1 GCA_902773065.1 uncultured Ruminococcus sp.
AATAGGCTATAATGCCAATATTGAAGCACTGAAAAAGGTATCGGAAATCAACGAAGCTGCTACCATCAATGCAGACAGTGATGATATTATCTATCAGCTGAAAAATCTGTTCAATTCGGAAATGTGATTTTTGTAAATTAACTATTGACAAGTTGCTAAAATATGCTATACTAATGATAATAGAATATGATCTTCAGGGCAGGGTGCAATTCCCTACCGGTGGTAATAGCCCACGAGCTGCAAAGCAAGATTCGGTGTGATTCCGAAGCCGACGGTATAGTCCGGATGAAAGAAGATATGGATACTGTGAAGGTATATCAGGCTCTGAAACGCAAGTTTCAGAGCCTTTTTACAGGAGCAGTGTGAAAAGGCTTTGGAGAGAATTTTCCAAAGTCTTTTTTGTTTTGGAGGTGTATCATGACCGACAGAGATTATATGAAACTTGCATTGGAAGAAGCGGTAAAGGGCGAGGGATATGTTTCACCGAATCCGATGGTAGGGGCAGTAATTGTCAAGGACGGCAGAATCATTGCAAAGGGATATCACCACCGATACGGTGATCTTCATGCCGAGCGTGATGCTTTGAAAAACTGCACAGAAAATCCGGAAGGTGCCACAATGTATGTTACTTTAGAGCCATGTTGTCATCAGGGAAAACAGCCGCCATGTACACAGGCGGTGATCGAGTCGGGTATCAGAAGAGTGGTAACAGGTTCGGGAGATCCGAATCCGCTTGTCGGCGGAAAGGGAATTGCAATTCTGAAAAACAGCGGCATTGAAGTGACCGAAAATGTGCTGGAGGAAGAATGTCTGAAATTAAACGAGATATTTTTCCATTTTATCAGAACAGGTCAGCCGTTTGTGACGATGAAGTATGCCATGACCATGGATGGTAAAATTGCCGCCTATACCGGAAAATCCAAATGGATCACAGGAGAGCTTTCCAGAGAAAATGTACAGAGTACAAGGCATAAATACAGCGGAATTATGGTTGGTGTGGGTACGGTTCTGGCAGATGACCCTATGCTGAACTGCCGCATGGAGGGCGGAAAAGATCCGACCAGAATCATTTGCGATACGAACCTGAGAACGCCGCTCAATGCTAAAATCGTGCAGACGGCAAAGGAGATTCCTACCATACTGGCGGTATCGTGCGATGATCATGAAAAGATAGAGCAGTTTGAAAATTGCGGCTGTAGGGTGCTGAATCTGCCCAAAAAGAACGGTCATGTTGATTTGCAGACATTAATGAAAAAACTTGGAGAGATAAAAATTGACAGCATACTTTTGGAGGGCGGTGCAGAATTGAACTGGTCGGCTTTGGAGTCGAAAATCGTCAGTAAAGTACAGACCTATATTTCCCCGAAGCTGCTTGGCGGCAGCGGAAAATCTCCCATTGGCGGCATGGGTGCAGAAAGTCCCGACAGTGCGTTTGGGCTGACCGAGCCCGAAATATATTATTTCGGCGAAGATATCATGATAGAAAGTCGGGTGAGATACTGATGTTTACAGGAATCATTGAGGAAGTCGGAACAGTTCTCGGGATCAGAAGGGGGGCAAAGTCTGTTGTTTTGGATATTTCCGCAGACAATATTTTAGCCGATGTCAGAATTGGTGACAGTATCGCTGTCAACGGCGTATGCCTTACAGCAACAAGTGTCAATAACAACAGTTTTACCGCAGATGTAATGCCCGAAACACTCAGTCGTTCTTCTCTTGCAGATCTGAAAAGCGGCAGTCATGTTAATCTGGAAAGAGCTATGGCGGCAAATGGGCGTTTCGGCGGTCATATCGTTTCGGGGCATATTGACGGAACGGGAACAATAAAACGAATCCGGAAAGATGATAATGCTGTCCGTTACGAAATCAGTGCTGACCGAACTATTTTAAAATACATTGTGGAAAAAGGTTCGGTAACGATTGACGGTATCAGCCTTACCGTTACAGAGGTCAGCGAAAAAAGCTTTTCGGTATCTGTGATTCCGCATACGCTCAGTGTGACGATACTCGGTGAAAAATCGGTCGGAAGTATTGTTAACCTTGAAAATGATATCATAGGAAAATATGTAGAAAAACTGCTGTTTGCCAAAGAAGAAAAACCAAAAAGCAATATCACAAGAGAATACCTTGCAAAATACGGATTTTAGAAAGGAGCATTTTTATGAAATTCAATACAGTTGAACAAGCTTTGCAGGAACTGAAAAACGGAAAAATCATCCTTGTGACAGACGATCCCGACAGGGAAAACGAGGGAGATTTTATCTGTGCGGCGGAATTTGCAACAACGGAAAATATCAATTTTATGGCAACCCACGGCAAAGGACTGATCTGTATGCCCATGTCGGAGGAGTATGTCAGACGGCTGAATTTTCCGCAGATGGTAACAACCAATACGGATAATCACGAAACTGCCTTTACTGTTTCGGTGGATCACATCTCAACAACAACGGGAATTTCTGCTGCTGAGCGTTCTGTTACGGCGATGAAATGTGTTGACGAAAACGCAAAGCCCGAAGATTTCCGCCGTCCGGGGCATATGTTTCCATTGCTTGCAAAGAAAAACGGTGTTCTTGAAAGAAACGGTCATACAGAAGCAACTGTCGATTTAATGCGCCTTGCAGGTCTGAAACAGTGTGGTCTTTGCTGTGAGATCATGAAAGAGGACGGCACAATGATGCGTACGCCCGAGCTTTTTCAGCTTGCGGAACAATTCGGTATCTGCTTTATTACGATCAAAGATTTGCAGGATTACCGCAAAAACCATGAAAAACTTGTGGAGCGTGTAGCTACTGCGAAAATGCCCACAAAATACGGTGATTTTACCGCTTACGGCTATGTCAATAAAGTAAACGGTGAACATCACGTTGCACTTGTCAAGGGTGATATTGCAGACGGTGAGAATGTTCTTTGCAGGGTACATTCCGAATGTCTGACAGGCGATACCTTTGGTTCACTGCGCTGTGACTGCGGTCAGCAGTTTGCCGCTGCCATGACACAGATTGAAAAAGAGGGGAGAGGTATCCTGCTTTATATGCGGCAGGAAGGAAGAGGAATCGGGCTGATCAATAAACTCCGAGCCTATGAATTGCAGGAGCAGGGCATGGATACACTGGAAGCAAATCTTGCACTTGGTTTTAAGGGTGACGAAAGAGAATATTATACAGGCGCACAGATTCTCAAAGACCTTGGTGTTAAAACCATACACCTTCTTACCAACAACCCCGATAAAGTCTACCAGCTCAGTGCTTTTGGCATGGAAATTACAGAAAGAATTCCCATCCAGATGGATGCCACTGCCCACGACCTCTTTTATCTAAAAACGAAGCAGGACAAAATGGGACATTTATTGAATTACTGAAAAGGAGAATGATGATCATGAAAACTTATGAAGGAAAATTAACAGGCGAAAATATCAAAGTAGGTATCGTTGTATCGAGATTCAACGAATTTATCACCTCAAAGTTGCTCGGCGGAGCAGAGGACGGACTTGTACGTCATAATGTAAACCCTGATGATATCGAAGTAGCATGGGTGCCGGGTGCGTTTGAAATACCACTGATTGCTTCTAAAATGGCAAAAAGCGGAAAATACGATGCCGTGATCGCTCTCGGTGCTGTCATCAGAGGAAGCACAACACATTATGATTATGTGTGCAGTGAAGTATCAAAAGGCATTGCCAATGTTTCCTTAAACAGTGATATTCCCGTTATGTTTGGTGTCATTACCACCGAAAATATCGAGCAGGCAATAGAACGTGCCGGCAGTAAAGCAGGGAACAAAGGCTACGACTGTGCCCTCGGCGCAATAGAAATGGTAAACCTTATTAAGAGTGTGGAGTGTTGAGAGTGGAGTGTGGAGTTTGTAGGTTAAAGTTGAGTTTTGTCGGTGCGGTCACGCACCGGTCTTTATTCAACTATCAATGTAGTGATATTGACATCCCTGACTTTTCTTGAAATAATATAGGCGAAAACAAAGAAGCAGGTGAGGATGATCAGAATAGGAATGATAAATGTCAGGGGGAGGAAATCAATTCTGAAGCTGGCGACTCCCATGCTGCGAATCAGCATGATCAGCAATTTTTCTGAAAAAAGGAGGCTGAGAAGAATTCCCAGAAGCGAACCGACAGCCGAAACGATCAGAAATCTTATGGCGAATTGCATACGGATCGATGCAGTGGTGAATCCGAGAGATTTATAGATACCGATATCAGTTTGTTCCTGTATAAATGCTTTCCGGGAGGTCATGAGTACAACGATAAGTGTAAATATGACTGAGAAAGTATAAATAAAGACCTTCATGGCGTTGATAGGAATGTTATATACTTCGTCTTGTTCAACAGCTTTCATAGTGGCTTCACATTCAAGGATATCACCAAATTTATGGTTCAGTTCCTCTCCGATCATCAGAGCTTTGGAAGGATCGGTGATACTGTAACCCCCATAAAATACATAGGTGTCAATAAGCTTTTGTGCGCCTTCAAAGTTCATTCCGATACAATAACCCTCTTGTGTAAGTGTCTGGAAGATTCCCGTAATCAGGTATTCTTCTTCTGCCTGATCGCTGCTGAGTTTAATTTTATCGCCGATTCCTGCATGAAGCTGTTCTGCAATAAATTCCGTGATCACTACTTCATTATCAAGTTCGGGAGCTTGTCCGCTGATCATAATGAATGTGTCGGGATTTTTGGCAGTCAGACAGGTAATACTGTTGCCTTCATATTTGAAATCTTCAAAGGTATAATAATATTTTCGTTGGATCGGTGAATATTTTGTGATTGTCTTTTCTATTTCATCCGCTCTTTTAATGCCAAGTTCGTTTTTGAAAAAGACATCCACTTCTGTGGGCATAATTCCGATTGATTCCATGGCAGTTTTTGAATTCAGAGCATCTCCAAGAGCCGTTACCGTGAGCATGAAAAAAATTAGTATGGCAGTAATGAGTATCGTGCTGATATGTTTTTTCTTGTTCGAGGTAAATTGCCGCAGTGCAAGGCTTGCCGATAAGAATTTTTTGCTGATAGGAGCAGTGAGCATACTGTTGAAATAGATTTCATTTCTTCCGCCCGAAACAGCCCGCACAGGAGAAATTTTTCCGATTTTAATTGTGCCGAAAAGAATAACGATAGTGGCAGTCAGGATCATCAGCAAAATAATTAAAAGACTTTGCGCAGTTTGGAGGGTTATGCTGACAGGAATGGCTGTGATCGGCTGGAATATATTTCCGAGAATCATCGTCAGAGGAACGGAAAGCAGAAAGCCGATCGCGGAACCTGCAAGCATAGCGGTGAGATACTGACAAAGAAATATAAGCCGTAATTTACCTTTCGTAAAGCCTAATGCTTTGAGGATTCCCAGAATAGTATGATCCTGTTCAATACTTGTTGTAATGCTGTGTATGATAACGATCAGGACGATCAGGGAAAGAAAGGCAACAAAAACCAGCAGGACAGATGTGATGATTTCCGTAAATTTATTGGTATTGTAAATAGAATCCTCTCTTGTCACCGCACCGAGAGATTTGTCGATTGCTTTTGTGTCGTTATTCAGTCTGTATTTGAAATAGGCATCTTCAAAATCGCAGTCAGCAGTTTTGTATATGCCGAAAAGGGTAATGTCCAGCATGATCTCTCCCGATTTTGCATCTTCATAGATAGTTGAAAGATCATCTTCATTGATAAATACATATTTATCGCCGGTGTAGGTGTTTCCGAATGTAGGTTCGACAACAGCGGCAGCGATGCGCATTTTATATTCATTGACAAGATTGTGTATAACGATCTCATCTCCGACATGACATCCGAGTTCGGTAAGAATACTTTGTGGAACA
>CACYDD010000167.1 GCA_902773065.1 uncultured Ruminococcus sp.
CCGCAAAGTCAAAATCATTTGTTGTGTAGCTAAAAGCATCACGAAGCTCCGACTGTTTTTCATCATAGATTTTACGATTATATTCCTTCATCTGATGATAAAGACCGGAAAAAGGTTTTTCCGGCAATGTGGTTTCTTCTTCAGCATCAATATCCGGAGCGGCTTGTGAGGAATGCTCTTTTTCAGGGTTTGCAGCTTCATTTTTCTCTTTGGGATATGATTCCTCTGAGCTGTTGCTGTCATACGATTCTGTATTAACAGGATTTGTATATTCTATAAATTCATCAATCACCTGATTATTTTCCATTTTCAGCTGATATTCACACCAATAAGGCTTTATCAGAATAACAAATCCGACAACGAGCATAATCACTGCCACAAGATTAACTATCATTTTTATCTTCATTGCAAGCTAACCCTTTTCTTTGTTTATCAGCCTTTTTGCCTGCCATACGTCTGACAGCAGCAATAATTCCAACCACAACTGCCGAAAGTGCCAGCCCGACCAATATTGCGTAAAAATACTGTGTTTGCCATGTATTTGTATTAATTCTTCCTTTGCTTTGCTCGATCTGCTTTGCTTCCTCATACATCAAATATATGATGGTCAGCAATCCAGATTTCATTTGAATATGTGTTGGAATAATTTTGCGGAAGATAGGGCATACATTTATCTTGATATGCCTTTTTGCCTTGCCTATATCGGATGATTACAGGTTTAGGCAAAAGATTGATTCTGCGTTTGAAGGAATTAATGTGAGGTATCTCACGCCCACGATCCGCAAAGTAACATTTTGTCATATCATAACAGCTTTGTATGCTGGGTTGACTTTCTTTGAGCCACAATTTTTTAAATACTGCCCAGATATCATCGGGAAGTTTACTGGTTCCTTTGTGTGCTCCTCCGCCCCTTCTGTCTATAAGACCATCCCAGCCATTTTTTTGTAAGCACATTCCCAACGATTCAGCTGGTAATAGCTTATCGGCTTTTCATCGGGGTGTTCAGCGTTATACTTTCTTATAAAAGCTTTTCCTTTATCAGTTCTATCATAATTATTCTTAAATTGCTTGTACAAAGTGATAATTCTAAAACGATAGGAAGCCGCAGCACGCTGTTTTTCTGTGCATTTCATGAACGGGTGCATTTCTTCATCCTCTTGATTTGAAGCATTATACTTGTCCTGCGCTGACTGTGGAAGGCTTTCAAGCAGTATTTCGTACTGCATACCACTTAATCCACCAACACCATCAACACAGCGGCAAAGGTATTTTTCTTGTTCGCATAAATCAGCTAAAGAAAGTCTAATTGCACGTTCTGTTATCCCAAGCAGTTTAGAAACTTCTTTAACTGGCAACCACATAATCGTCAACCCCTTCCAGAAGTTTTTGTTTTGAGATTTCGAACACAAAGCAAAACAGAGTAATATACATATCTGACGGTTTCGCCCTACTTAGTTCCACGGTACTTACATATGTTTGATGGACAGACATTTTTTCACTAAGCTGGACTTGTGTTAAGTCGTGTTCGATGCGTATAAGACGCATTTTCTTACCTAAGGTCATTTTATTTTCTCCCCTTTCATTGATTTTTTTTACACTGTATTATATAATTATATTAACGGTGTGTTAATATTATAATATGGGTTTCCATATTTGTCAATAGTTTTTATTAGTTCCCATATTTTATAAGGAGTTTTCGTTATGTTAAACATTAGTGATAGAATAAAAATGGTACGCAAATCAAATAAGCTAAATCAAAAAGAATTTGCTAATATTTTAGGAATATCACAAACTCATGTATCAAAAATAGAAGCTGGAAAAGATAAACCATCCACCAAACTAATAAAAACAATTTGTAGCTACTTCAAAGTAAGTCAATGGTGGTTAGAAAACAATATAGGCAATATGACTGATACTAATGATGATAAAGAGATTTTAGAAAAAGATTGTCTAATTGCTTTAAATAAATTTCTATCTGATTCCTCTGAAACAGAAAAAATGTTACTCATTGATTTGATTTCTATGCTGACTATAAATATAAAAAAGATTGATTTGGCAAGATTTTATTCAGAAGATGGATATGATGGATATATCGCATCCGTGATAAAAGATATTATCTCGGAAGTATTTGAATATTTATCATATTTAAATACTTCTACTACTTCATTATCTCATGATCACTCGTTAGTGCGATTTGATGATATTTTTTATGTCTCAAATACACATATTGAAAGAATATCTGAACAACTTGAAGATTTTATCAATCTTTATATAGGGCATAATAAAACAGATGACTCTGATGTATAAAAATAAAAATATTCGTATATTTATACATCACTTGGTTTGTGATAAAATGTACTTATTGAGGTAGTTTTTCTTCCGCAATCGGCATTTTGAAAAAATTAGGGCAAAACCCCGAAAATGGCATTACAACTGCCTTTCAAGGGTTTTGCCTTGTTTTTTGTGTGAAAATATTTATCTTGACTGTTCGACCGTGTAATATGCAATTTTGTCTTAAAAAATGGCTTGGTTATGGGATTTTTTGATTTGTGATTTATTTATAACTATTGTGTTTTAATCGGTCAGTAACAACCGTTCATAAAATTCATTTTTTAAGAGTTAAAATTTATTTTCTACAAATTTCATAAAAACCAGCTGAATTGATGTTCGATTTTTGACGGATCACCCATAATTTCAAGACCATGGATATTTAATCCGACCTTGCCGTACTTTTTGATGATCACATCCTCTGCTCCGATTTCTTTCAGACATTCACGCATATCCATAATGAGCTGCCTGAGCCGCCCTTGCTTGTCAGGATTACCCTGCCACATGGCAGCAATCAGCTCACCGTTGGTGCAGAAAGCACCGTTTCTATATACCAAATAGGCAAACAACTCAATCGTCCTGTCACTCTTGAAATCAAACGGCTTATCCCCTACAAATACCGCAAACGGACTGCACTGTACCTTTAACGGACTTTTCACTGCTTCTATCGGAAACCGCAAATGTTTGAGTTCCCTCAGTATATCCTGTTCGTCAACAGGCTTTGCCAGAAAACCGCTCGGATGAACACCGTGCGCCGCAAAGGAATATTCGGGATGTCCTGTCACGAATACTACATTGAGCTTCTGATACCGCTGTTGCAGAAGATTGGCGGCTTCAATACCGCTCAGACCCGGCATTTCAATATCAAGGAAAATAATTTGCACCTCGTCAGACAGCAGCCTGAATGCCTCGTCCATTTTTGCCGCTGTCATATGCGTTCCCTTCGGGTCAATTTTTGTCAGCATTCTCTTCATAAGATTCGTTACTTCCTGCTGATCGTCTACAGATAATGTAATCATTGTGTACCTCCCATACCCTGTATATCGTCAATGGTTATCCTTGCGGTAGTGCCGTGTTCACCGGCAGTGCGATCGTCTTCGTCAATCCGTTTTTCAACAGAGAGAAGCATATATCTTGTAAAAACAATAGAAACATACGCTGTCTTTGCAAGCAAATACTCATATCTATCTCGTTTTCCGACTTTTTGTAGACAAAATGCAGACCGACGAGCCGGCGGAGTGCCTCCGCTGTCAACTTCGCTGCAACTTTATGCAATCCGTAAATTTCATGCCGCTGCATAACTGTATACTGAAACAACACCCCGAACCTCTTTCTGTTCGGGGGGACCACTGTTCCGTGCTCGACAAGTTTATATAATACGACTGAGTTGGTGCATTTTAACAAACTTGTTCAGTGGTAAAATATAACTTATTTCTGCAAACTTTTCAAACAATTCGCAAAAAGCTTTAAAATCTGCTAAGATAATTTATCTCCTTCGGATTTTCATATATATTTACCATATCTGATAAAACATAATAAGTCAATCCACTTTTTTCTATTTTTATCACTCGTCTATCATGGACAAGCTGATTGATTACATATTTTATTCTTTTATCGGAAAATTCAGAGCAGTTTTTATGTGTTGCAATTTCCTGTTCTGTCAACAACTCATATGTACTTAAAAAAATGTTATAGACAATGTCTGATAACTTTTCCTCCTGGTTTTCAGGAAGCTCCGGAAGAAAATACTTTTTCTTCAATTCGTCAATCAAATATCGACGAGTCATTTCATCTCCACTTACCGCTCTGTCTTTGAATTCATGAATAAATCCTTTTCTTTGCGATAAAACCTTATCTTTCCAGAACAAAATATGATTCTTCAGTCGATGTAAAACCTCAGAGTACTCTTCAATTTTTTGGGTACAATCCCTGTAATCTCCTAAGGTTTTTAACTTTTCTATTATCTCTGACAAAACCTCAACTGCATTTTTTATGCTATATAAATTATCTTCCGATATTTTTTTAACCTCTGTCAGATTATGATAAGTGAACAAATATTCTTCGTATAGTTTTAACTTAGGGATTTCTATCTCACATTGCCTGTAATATTTATCAGAATTTTTATATCCTGATGTAAGTTCAAATAAATGCTGTGCTCGTTGAAAATCTTGGGCAGTTGGTGTTTCACCTTCAAATAACTTAACAGCAGTGGAATAATCAACCTCAAGTTGGTTTTTCCGATTTCTTTCTATTATAAAAGAATCATAACCATTTACAATTGATATGATTGCATCATCCCCATACTTAATAATTTTTTTTAAGTTATTACTTTCATTTAAAGGATTAATACAGTTACAAAGATCACTTTGTTTATTCACTTTGTATTCTACCATCAACTTTCCTAAGTAAGCACCTACATTTTCGGGGTCAATATCAAGCACCTTTTCACAATATGTATTCGCATTTTTAAAATCTCCATCTTCCAGAAAGATATATGCTCTTTTCAGCAATGAATCAATAGTAGCTCCACCGCTTGTGGTTGTAGGTACAAATGCCGCAGGTGCTGCAGCGGTAACAGCAGGTTCATTATTTTTGGGCAGAATCTTCTTGATTCCACGAAGCAAATCCTGCATTGCGCCCACCTTGCCCATGTCCTGTGCCTGAAGATGCTTGAATTCTTTCGGTATATCATAGGCATCAAGATCTTTATAACAAGGAATCAGGGTTTTCTTTTCGCCCTTTGTAATTAAAGCAAGATATCTGCTCCACTCATTTTTTACCCACACTGCATTATAGTATTCATAATCCGTTCCTATGGCAAGCATGATCTTTGCACTGTTGAGTGCCGCAAAAATGTACGGCTCATATGCTGTACCGAGCTTATCTTCCAGCGTAACCCTTGCAAAAAAGACCTTATACTCGTTTTCCGTCAGCATATCATAGATATTCTGTGCAATGACACTGTCTACCGTTCTGTCTCCGTCCTCTGCCGTTTCCTTATAGCAGATAAATATATCGAACGGTTCTTCTTTGCTGGAAACTTCAAGAATACCCTTGCGAATCTCTTCGATTGCCTTTGCTTCTTCACGATATACTTTTCTTGCCACAGAATCGGCATTTTCCAATGTCTGCTCAAAATCACTGTCATCCATGATACTGTCAAATGATGATCTGTGACAGGTAGGAATTTTCTTACCTGTTGCAGGATCATCAACATATTCTATGCCGAACTTACATAGCACCAATCCCCAATACGCTTCTGCCTCTTCGGGAAATTCGCTTACAATGCTTTCATACACTCCTGCTGCTTTATCAAACTCACAAGCCGTACGGAGTCTATTGGCTCTTGCAAACAGAGTCATCTTCTTTTCATTATCTGCAATCGGTACCGTCTGCTTCGTTCCGCAATACTCACATTCGCACACGCTTTCCTCTCCTGTGATCTCCAGTACTCCTCCGCACATTTTGCATTTAAAAACTGCCATAATTTTGCTCCTCCGTTTATTTTGATCAATGATTATTTTTGTTCAGCTTGCAAAGCCTGTTGCGCTCTGCAAGAATACCGCCTGTCTTTTTGCAGAGTTTTAATGCCGATTTGTTATCGCCGTCAACAACTGCTTTTTGCAATTCTTCAATGTTGAAATACAGCTCCTGCTCGATTTCTTCTGTCGCCTTGCCGCTGACAGGGTCGCTGTACTTTATGCTGTCGGCAAGCTTGTCAAGTTCGGTTTTCAGCTCGCCGCTGACGTCCGACTGGGAGATAAGTACATTCATTTTTGACTGTAGGATGCGCATCCTGCTGACATCCTTGACGATTTTTTCGTCCTGACGCTCAACCTCTTCACGAACTGCATCGGCGGACACAAGACCTGCCGCAGCCGCCGCAAGCATGACGATAAACAAAACAGCCGAGATCCACGGAGGAATAAACATACCCAACGCCATTGCACCGATACTAAGCAGCACCTGAGCTATGAGATAAATCACGCCGATGCGTGCGATAGGGAAGCCGTAGAATTTGCTTCTGACACTTTCCGCACCGTCAAAAGCAAGCTTCATAACAAGGATCTGCACAAGTATGGCAAACATTCCAAACCCGTAACCTATCCAGAACACCGCAGTTTTGGCAAAGGGTACGACAAAAGCTATGACATTAAAAGCCACAAGAGATAAGCCAATAATTATCAGGAATCGTATTTCATTTTTTGTCAGTTTCATCCGTTTTCATCCTTTCTTTTTCCGCAGTTATTGCAGAACATTCCCGTTATGCCTTTATTGCCGCAATCACAATCCCATGTCGTTGGTTCCTCCGGCTTTTTTGCGCCGCATATATTGCAGAAGTTCCCGACTATGTTTTTGTTACCGCAGGCGCAGTCCTAGGTTTTCGGCTCCTCTGGACGCTTGCTGCCGCACATATTGCAGAAATTGCCGATAATACCCTTGTTGCCGCAGGTGCAGTCCCATGTATCGGATTTCTTTTCCGGTCTGGGCTTGCCGCAGAGATTGCAGAATTTTCCGACAATACCTTTGTTGCCGCATTGGCAGTCCCATGTGTCATTCTGTTTCGGTTCGGGCTTTTTCTCACCGCAATCCGGACAGAATCTGCTCAATATA
>CACYDD010000168.1 GCA_902773065.1 uncultured Ruminococcus sp.
AGTTCTGCACAGCAAATGACAGAAGCAAAGAGGTCTGTAATATTTCGGATGCGCTGATGTTCTGCGGAGCGAGTGGTGCAAAACAGGAGACTTACCGCAAGGGAGCGGAAGAGGGGCTTGATGAAAACAGTCATGTCAAGGGCTATTACAGAAAGGAAATGTTGGAATATTTAGTGGACAACATAGAATTCAACAATTTCAAAAGTGATGACAGCGAAGCATTTAAAAATGAGTCACATTATTTCATGACCCTGCCCGAAAAATCAGATTTGCTGTTTGACCTGGATGATAAGCCGTTTTATGTTCCGAACGGTTCAGTATATCTGGCAGAGGACTTAAGACTCATCACAGGGGCACAGGTCGGAGATAAGATGAAACTTACCTCCCAAATGGGCAATATTTACGAATTTGAAATCGCAGGCTTTTACAAACAGCCTTATCTCGGCTCTTTTAAATGGTACATTATATCTGAGGCGGATTATAAGGTGTTATCGGAAGAAAGTTTTATTAATGTTGATATGTACGGTCTGGAGCTGGATGAAGCTTCCTATTTTGTAGGTGATGAGCTATGGCAGGATATGGTGAAAAAAACACCGGTTTATTCTGTACAAATGCAGGATCTTAACATGAGTGATGATTATGTCATGGATTATGTGATTTCGATTTTTATGGTACTGATCAGTATTTTCCTGATGTTGATTATTATCATGACCATACGTTTCACAATGATCGCAGCATTGAAGGATGAGGAAAGAGAAATCGGTATGATGAGAGCAATGGGGGTTGATTCCCTGAGCTTCCGCTGGCTTTTCGCTGCAAAATACATTGCTTTCGCTGTGATAGGCGGAATCATTGGTATTGTCGTTGGTTTTCCGCTGTCAAAATCGGTTCTGCTGATGTTTGGTGCAAGCAAGATTCAGCCGGATGATGGTACAATTTGTCTGATTGGCCTGATATCGGTTGTCTTTATTATTGCCATTATGATTGCATTTTCTCTGATTGTGATGAGAAGAATCAATAAGATTTCCGTTATCAATGCTATCAGAGGAGAGAATAGAGGCGAGCGTTTCGGCAAAAGCTCCGTTATGTTCCTGCACAAAAGAAAGGCTATGTCTGTTCCGGCATACCTTGCAGCTTCGGATATTCTCAAACGCTTCAAAAGATATCTGTTTCTGTTTATTGCGTACACATTGGGCGTTACGGTCATGCTGTTGACAGTGAATCTCAAAAATTCTGTTATCAGCACCGATTTCATGAAATATTATCTTACTTATCAGATGGATTTCAGTCTGAATTTTGAAAGTGACACCATGGAGAAATATCTCAATCGTTCTCTGGCTGAAAACAAGGATATCTGGCAAATCATCAACGAAGATATTAAAGAGGCAGGAATTCCTGCTCATATTGATGCAGACCATTATTTTACAACAGGTCAGCTTCTGCTCAGCGAGAAGGAAGACACTAAAATCAATATGAATATTTATTATGGCGAAGGTGATATCAGCAAGCTTCATTATCGTGACGGCGGAATGATTCCTGTGAAGAGCAATGAAGTGGCTTTAAGCTACTATACTGCAAGTAACTTAGGCATACAGCTTGGAGATATGATCACACTTTCCCTTCCGTCCCGTTCCCAGAACGGACTGACAGAAACCACGAAAAAAGAAAAATTCATTGTCACTGCTTATGTGGATACTATGGAAGCCGGAATGCCGAGTGCTTTACTCGGATCGGAATTTAAAAATCCGATCGACAGCAGAACATGGATGGCAATGATTATCGATGCAGAAGGCGCGGAGAAAGAAGAAGCTTTCACAAAACTTCAAAATCTGTTCGGTGAAAATGTTGTAGAAGACGGAGATGCCTATGTAAGAAGAATGATGTTTGAATACGATGAACTGTTTACCCTGCTGGAGTATGTGATGGGCGGAGCGGTAATTTTCATTCTGGTTCTGATGACCTATCTGTATTCAAGTATCTTTATTGCAGAGGAAAAATCGGAAATCGCATTGCAGAAAAGCATGGGCTTTACGGATGGTGCGATAAAGGCGGCACATATCTTCAGGATACTGATACTTTCGGTGGTATCGGTGGTATTGGGAGAGATTCTGCTGAGAACCTTCGGACAATGGTTTGTGGGAGAGATGATGGGGATGCTCGGACTGACGGGCTTCGGATTCCTGCCGGAATACATCCTGAGCTTTGGTTTGATACCGCTGATTGTGATTGGCACAGTACTGATCACACAGTGGCTGAACCTGAAATCTGTCAAAAATATCGCTGTCTGGAATATCACTGATGAATAAGAGGAGGACAATATGAGCAAGGTAATTTCTGTATACAATCTTTATA
>CACYDD010000169.1 GCA_902773065.1 uncultured Ruminococcus sp.
CCGTCAAGCACACGATCACGGAGCTTGACCGTTCCAAGATCGAGGAACAGAAGAAAGCGGTCCGTTCCGGCTACGACATGGACATCAGTGCGACTTGTTTCTAAGCCAAAGACTTCGTAGTTGAAGAACAAAACTTAGACGCTGAAACGATCAGCGAACTCGTAATCCGAGAGGTGGAATGATGGGGTAACGCCCTGAAACGCCCCCTTAATACTCCGACTGGCATCCCGAACAATAGTAGGAATGTCAGGAGCTCGGTGAAGACGGCAGAGAGTGACCGTAGGCATTGTCGGATAACTACCGACCGCCCGAAAGTGCCCCAGAGGTGGGGTGTGTCACCTATATGCCGGAGGTCTATAAACCATCTATGGTCAGAATGTTTTGCATAAAAACTGACGAAAACCGCGAATGAACGGGTCTAGACCATGACGGTGTAGAAATGCATCGGTACGATTAATGCGTAGTCAGTGTGGATTAGTAAAAATTGATATTATGAAAGTCCATGTTGCGTTACAGGCGCATCCCAGCTGACAGGACCAAAGCGGAGACCTAAGGATGGATATGGTAAAAGATAGGATTGCGGGAACAAGGAAAGGTAATGGACTCTCCCGATAGAGGAGGGCAAGCCGACGAAGACTAATAAGCGGCTGAACCATTGCTGAAAAGCAGAGGTCGAACCTATGATATCCCCTGCGAAAAAGAGGGGGATTATGGAATGGCCTCAAGTCAATTGGACATTGTAGTTTTAGCTCTTAGTCGCAATTAGGATTGCGAGTATGACAAAAAGAGTCACTCGCCGAAAGGAGAGTGATGCCTAATGCCGAACGAAAAGAAAAACTGTGTGGAATATCTCCGCCATGCAGAGTATTACGATTTACTGCCAACATTTGACGAACTCTATGCGAGGAGTTCGGGAAAGGAGGAATTTAAAGACCTCATGGGATTAATCCTTTCGAGGCAAAATATTCTGTTGGCATACCGCGAACTGAAAGCAAATGACGGGAGCATGACTCCCGGGACGGATGGACTCCGAATCATTGACATTAGAAAAATGAAGGAAGAAGACGTGGTGCAAAAAGTTCGCAAGATCGTCAAAGGAGGTAAGGACGGATATACGCCAAGATGTGTCAGACGGAAAGACATACCAAAGCCAAGTGGAGACATGAGGCCTTTAGGTATCCCTTGCATATGGGACAGGTTGATACAACAATGCATCAAACAAATCCTTGAACCAATATGCGAAGCGAAATTCAGTGATAACAGCTTCGGCTTTAGACCAAACCGCTCGGCGGAAAATGCCATCGCAGCGGAATACCGCATGATACAGAGGCAGAAGCTGTACTTCGTGGTGGAATTTGACATTAAGGGGTTTTTCGACAATGTAAATCATTCCAAGCTGATAAAACAGCTTTGGGCGATGAACATCCATGATAAAGCTCTGATCTACACCATCAAGCGAATTTTGAAAGCGCCAATACAACTGGAAAGCGGACAGATTATACAGCCAACCAAGGGAACTCCCCAAGGAGGCATCATATCACCGTTACTGGCAAACGTTGTGCTGAATGAACTCGACCACTGGGTAGAGAGCCAATGGCAGAAAAATCCTGTAACAGAAAATTACAAAGCGAGGACAAACAGCGGTGGATGCCCCATACTAAGCCATGCATACAGAGCAATGAGAAACACCAACCTGAAGGAAATGTATATCATCCGGTATGCTGACGATTTCAGGATACTCTGTAGGACGAGGGCTGACGCTGAAAAAGTGAAGATAGCAGTGACAAAATGGCTGAAGGAGAGATTAAAATTAGATATTTCTCCAGAGAAAACCAAGATTGTGGATGTCAGAAACAGATACACCGATTTCTTGGGTTTCAAAATCAAGGCATACAAGAAAAGCAAGAAATACGTCCTTAAATCGCATATATGTGACAAAGCATCAATACGGATCGAAAAGAATCTGAAAGAACAAGCGAAGCTTATAGCAAGACCCAGAGAGAAAAAAACGGTCGCAGACGAGGTTAAAATCTACAATTCAATGGTGATGGGGATACAGAACTATTACGGTATCGCAACAAACATCAGTATTGATTGCGGGCGAATTGCATTCAGGGTCAACAAAACGCTAAAAGACAGATTGGGAATCAACCCCAGGACTGGAAGAATTAAAAAGGAAGGCAGAGACCTGACTTCTATCGAAAAAGAGAGATATGGTAACTCAGCTCAACTTAGATACGAGGCCAAAAGTCACGAACCCATATATCCATTCGGATATATAAGATTCGCAAAGCCCATGAACTGCGGCAGGGATGTCTGCTCGTATTCAATATCGGGAAGAGCAAGAATTCACGATTTACTGGAATGCAACACCGCCCTGTTGCATGAATTGATGAGGACGCAGGTCTCCACGGACAGCATTGAACTGGCTGATAACCGATTATCTCTGTTTACTGCGCAAAATGGAAAATGTGCAGTCACAGGGGAAGAATTTATGTCTGTATCAGAAATTGTCTGCCATCATAAACACCCTAAAAAGTGGCATGGTGGTGACCGATACCAAAATCTGGTACTAGTCTCAGACACGATACACCAACTGATTCATACCTACGATAATGCAGAAGTCAAGGAACTGATTAAAAAGGCCAGATTAACCGAGGTCTCCCAATTTGAAAAGCTGAACAAGTTACGTAAGAAAGCTTGCAGAAAACCGATCGATGCCATCACAAAAGAAATCGTTACCAACGGTATGACTAAGAAGACTAAGACAGTGACCAATTGATGGAACGCCGGATGCGGTGAAAGTCGCATGTCCGGTGTGAAGCGGGGGAAAAGCTGGAGATTATTTCAAAGGCTTACCTATCGCTATTTCCCTCGGACCTGGCCACCTACGGCAAGGACGCCAAGGCGCTTCTGCAGGAGCTGCAGAGCCAGAATGAGCGTATGTTCCTGATCACTTTTCTCATCATGAATACAGGAAGGACGAAGCAG
>CACYDD010000170.1 GCA_902773065.1 uncultured Ruminococcus sp.
AATCCGCTTGTCGCAATTCAGCATGATGGCGATTTATCAAAAATCGAGGACAATACGAGATTGAACAGCCTTGTGTCTCACGAATTGATGACGGTGAATGAAAAATTCAAATCGACTTATTCCAATCGGTTTAAATGTTTTCTGTTTATGGGTTCTAATAAGCCTGTAAAAATTACGGATGCAAAATCTGGTCTGATAAGAAGATTGATCGATGTTACTCCGTCGGGTAATAAGCTGTCTCCTGATGAATACAAAACCACCGTAAAGCAAATCGAATTTGAGCTGGGGGCTATTGCTTACCATTGTCAGCAGATATATTTGAATGATCCGGGATACTATGACGATTATATTCCTATTTCTATGCTTGGTGCCTCTAACGATTTCTATAATTTTATCATAGATTCATACCATGTTTTCAAAAAAGAAGACGGCACAACGCTCAAAGCCGCTTGGGAGATGTACAAAACATATTGTGACGAGGCAAAGATTGCATTTCCATTTTCTCAGAGGGTGTTCAAGGAAGAACTGAAAAATTATTTTCGGGATTATAAAGAGCGGTTCAATATGACGGACGGTTCAAGAGTCAGAAGTTATTATGCGGGATTTCGTACCGAAAAATTTGAAAATCAGACAGTAAACAAATCTGATGATAACGCTTCAATGATAAAGTTCCGAAACATCGAATCAGTATTTGATAAATTATGTGCCGATTGTCCGGCTCAGTATGCGACGACTAATGAAACTCCGGCTAAAAAATGGGAACAGGTGGCATCAACTTTGTCAGAGTTGGACACATCTGTACTTCACTATGTCAAAGTTCCCGAAAATCATATTGTAATTGATTTTGATATTCCTGATGAAAACGGTAATAAATCATTTGAACGGAATCTTGAAGCGGCGAGCAAATGGCCGCCCACTTATGCAGAGCTTAGCAAAAGCGGAAACGGAATACATCTTCATTATATTTATAACGGAGATGTGTCATGTCTGAGCAGAGTTTATGATGAACATATTGAAGTGAAGATATTTACAGGTAAAAGTTCATTAAGACGTAAATTGTCAATGTGCAACGATTTACCGATTGCAACGATCAGTTCGGGTTTACCCATGAAAGGAGAAAACAAAATGGTGAATTTCGAGGCTGTAAAAAGTGAAAAAGGGATCAGAAGCCTGATAAAAAGAAATCTTAACAAAGAGATTCATCCGGGAACAAAGCCTTCTGTTGATTTTATTTACAAGATTCTGGACGACGCTTATCACAGCGGTCTGAATTATGATGTGACAGATATGAGGAATGCAGTGCTGGCTTTTGCGGCGAACAGCACACACCAGTCGGATTACTGTATAAAGTTGGTTAATAAAATGTCATTCAAATCAGATGATATTTCTGATTCAATGAAAAATGACGAGTCAAAGCTGGTATTTTTCGATGTTGAAGTGTTCCCTAATCTTTTTCTTGTCAACTGGAAAATAGAGGGGGACGGAAAACCTGTTGTGAGAATGATAAACCCCACGCCTTCTGAAATTGAAAATCTGATGCGCTTCAGGCTGGTTGGTTTCAACTGTCGAAGATATGATAATCATATTCTGTATGCAAGACTTATGGGATATTCCAACGAGCAATTATATGACCTTTCCCAGAGAATTATAAAAGGCAGTGCAAATTGTTTCTTTGGAGAAGCTTATAATGTTTCATATACCGATGTGTATGATTTCAGCAGTAAGAAGCAATCGCTGAAAAAGTTTGAAATTGAACTGGGAATCCATCATCAGGAGCTGGGACTTCCCTGGGACGAGCCCGTTCCGGAAGAAATGTGGAGTAAGGTTGCCGAATATTGCGATAACGATGTTATTGCAACGGAAGCGGTTTTTAATGCGAGAAAATCTGATTTTGTTGCCCGACAGGTTCTTGCGGATGTAGCAGGAATGACGGTAAACGATACCACTAACAGTCTGACCACACGAATTATATTTGGTAAGAATCGAAAACCGCAGGATAGTTTTCACTATCGTGATATGGGGGACTTATCTGTACCGCATAAAAGATGGACAGTGACCGAAGATATGCAGTTATATTCTAATGTCGGAGACGGATTTACTGCATTTAACGAGAACAATGAACCGTTGTTTCCGGGATATAAGTTTGAAAACGGTAAGTCAACTTATCGTGGAGAGGAAGTCGGAGAAGGCGGTTATGTCTATTCCGAACCGGGTATGTACGGTGATGTTGCGTTACTTGATATTGCTTCTATGCATCCGTCAAGCATCGTTGCCGAGAACCTTTTCGGCGATGAATATACACAGAGGTTCAAAGATATTCTTGATGTCCGTATTGCTATCAAGCATAAAGATTTTGAGAAAGCAAAAACAATGCTCAACGGTTCGTTGGCAAAATATCTGACAGATGAAGAATCGGCAGCGGATTTAGCACAGGCATTGAAAATTGCTATTAATTCGGTATATGGTCTGACTTCGGCGAACTTTGAAAATCCGTTTCGTGATATGCGGAATAAGGATAATATTGTGGCAAAACGTGGAGCATTATTTATGATCAATCTGAAACACGAGGTTCAGGCAAGAGGATTCACGGTTGCCCACATCAAAACCGATTCCATAAAGATACCCGATGCCACACCTGAAATTATATCTTTTGTGATGGAATATGGAAAGTTGTACGGTTACACTTTCGAGCATGAGGCTACATACGAAAAAATGTGTCTGGTTAACGATGCCGTTTATATTGCCAAGTATAAGGACGGTAAGCACGCAGGCGAATGGACTGCAACGGGAACACAATTTCAGGTGTCTTATGTGTTCAAGAAATTGTTCAGTCGGGAGGAGATCATATTTGAGGATATGTGTGAGGCGAAATCAGTCAGCACAGCATTATATCTGGATATGAATGAAAATCTGCCCGACGTATCCGAATATGAAAAAGAACACGCAAAGCTTTGGAAAGATATTTCCGATACGTCGATTCCGAACGACGAGATTATGAAACAAAAATGTAAGCGTGCCGAGGAATTAAGCAAGTTGATTGCAGAAGGACACAATTATATTTTCGTGGGAAAAGTCGGGAATTTCTGTCCAATCAAAGACGGGTGCGGCGGCGGAGTTCTTTATCGTGAAAAAGACGGAAAGTACTATGCGGCAACCGGTTCAAAAGGCTATAGGTGGCTGGAAGCAGAAATGGTCAGAACACTTGGTAAAGAGTCCGATATTGACCGTACCTATTATGACAATATGGTAGATGAAGCGGTCAAAGCAATATCACTATATGGCGATTTTGAATGGTTTGTTTCGGATGATCCTTATATTAAAGAGGATAACGGAATAATTCCCTTTTAAAAAATAATTATGAAAAAAAACGGAGGAGATTTTATGTCTTACAAAAATGTTGATAACCTTATCATTGAGAATGCACGAATGATATTTCGTAATTTTTCAGGAAGAGAATCCAAGTATAACAGAGCAGGGAACAGAAACTTCTGTGTGATCATTGAGGATGCTCAAATGGCACAGAAGCTTGCTGACGATGGTTGGAATGTTCGTATTCTTCAACCGAGAGAAGAAGGTGATGAACCACGTCATTATATTCAGGTGGCGGTCAGCTTTGAGAATATTCCGCCTAAGGTGTTCATGATTACCAGAAGAACCAAAACACCGCTTGATGACGAATCAATAGATACTCTTGATTATGCGGAGATTCGCAATGTCGACCTTATCGTAAGACCCTACTGTTGGGAAGTCAACGGAAAGACGGGAATCAAAGCTTATCTTAAAACGATGTATGTAACAATCGAGGAAGACGAGTTTGCGGAAAAATATGCCGATGAAGAGTATCCGGAAGAATGATTTACAGCTTTTGATACGTTAAAAATACATAGGCTGTAATGAAGGAGGTGTTTTTCTATGTTCAAAAAACTTATATTTGACATCATTTCCGGTATTGTGGGAATTATCTACACAATCGGAGAGTTGAAAATCATCGAAAAAGTTTATGACAGATATGACCGTGTGTTTGATAAATATGCGGAAAAGTATCCGTATCGCTTTTTAATGGTTGTTTGCATACTTTCCATGATAGTGTATATTCCTTATATGCTGGTATATTATGCGATAAAGCATAAGTTTGTTGATAAAAACTGAAACACAATATGACGAGAAAACAAATAACGTGTCTGAAATATGGCACGTTATTTTAATTTTGGTGCCGGCTTTATATACACGGTCAAATGTCCAGTAAAGCGTTGAAAATTGGTACACAAATTTAATACAAGAGGAAACAGCCGAAATTATATTTGGAAATCAGAGGTGAGGAAATGGCTGGGATTCGTTTATATGATTATCAGTTATCAGCAGTTCAAAAAATGAAAAACGGATGTATATTATGTGGCGGCGTCGGCAGTGGCAAATCCCGTACTGCCCTTGCCTATTATTATATTTCCGAAGGCGGAGAAATCAATACAGGCGAATACATACCGATGGGCGACCCTCCCAAAAATCTATACATCATTACCACTGCACGAAAAAGAGATACTTTGGAATGGGAGGGTGAGCTGTCGCCTTTCCTTCTTTCTCCTTACGACGATGTCAATTTATATTCCAATAAGGTAGTAATTGATTCGTGGAATAATATCAAGAAATACGCAGATGTAAAAAATGCGTTCTTTATATTTGACGAACAAAGAGTTGTCGGTTCAGGTGCATGGGTCAAGGCATTTCTGAAAATATCCAAAAATAATCACTGGATATTATTGTCAGCAACACCTGGTGATACATGGGAAGATTATATTCCTGTGTTTATTGCGAACAAATTCTATAAAAACAGAACAGAATTCATCAGGGAACATATTGTATGGAAACGTTTTTCAAAATTTCCGCAGGTGGAAAGATATTTGAATACAGGCAGACTGATACGGCTCAGAAACAGGATACTTGTCAATATGGATTTTCAGAGACAAACTGTTTCTCATCATGAAGATGTTTATGTGAGATATGATGTCGGAAAGTACAAAGATATTTGCCGGAATCGTTGGGATATCTGGAAAAATGAACCCATCAAAAATGCAGGTGAATTCTGTTACGCACTGAGAAAGCTTGTTAATTCTGATGAATCAAGACAAGTCGCTTTAATGGAACTGGTCGAAAAGCATCCGAGAGCAATTATATTTTACAATTTTGACTATGAACTGGATATACTGAAAAATTTGTATTACGGTGATGATGTGGAGATTGCCGAATGGAACGGACATAAGCACCAGCCTGTTCCGAATTCCGAGAAATGGGTCTATCTGGTTCAGTATAACGCCGGAGCCGAGGGGTGGAACTGTATCAAGACAGATACTATTATATTTTACTCCCAGAACTATTCTTATAAGATTATGGTGCAGTCCAGCGGTAGAATAGACAGGCTCAATACGCCCTATAGGGATTTATATTTTTACCACCTGAAAAGCAGGTCAGGAATTGACCTGGCTATCAGCAAGGCGTTACAAAGCAAGAAAAAATTTAACGAAACAGGCTTTTACAAAAAGAAAGGAAATTGATATTTCGTGTGAATTTTTAATAAAAACGATTGTATAAATAGGATAAATGTGGTATGATATTAATAATGAGGAGATGGTTTTGATGAGCGAATTTATTATGCTGCCCAAGGTAGATTTTGCGTTCAAAGAACTAATGCGGAATGATATTGTTCGTAAAGGATTTCTGAGTGCTGTTTTGAATATTGAAGATACAAGGATAAAATCAACTATACTACTAAATACCAATCTGC
>CACYDD010000171.1 GCA_902773065.1 uncultured Ruminococcus sp.
GTTTCACCGTGTGTTGATCTCCGTTTTGATAGCACAATTAGGTTTTGCCACATTTGTAACACCCATATGGCTTAATGATCTTTACGGTACACCTTATTTTACACTTCTCCAAACACGTATTCCACAAATATTGATTATGATTGCAATAGAACTTATCGTTATTCCGATTATGCTGAAAGCAATCGATAAATTAAAATCTGCCCGTGTCATTGCTTAAAAATTTACCGCCGCTGCGATTCCTCCCCGAATCTGCAGCGGTGGTTTTATTTATTCTTCGTTTTCTTCAAAAATACTATCCTCAATCGCTTTACGTATTTCATCAATGCCCTGTCCTTTCTGTGAAGAACAAGGGTAAAGTACTACCCCTTCATAGGCAGACAACTCTTCTGTAATAGCTTCAATACGTGCCTGTTGCTGAGATTTTTTCAGTTTATCAAGCTTTGTTAAGGCAATAATAAAATGATACCCTGTAGAATACAGAAAGTCGATCATTGCCATATCGTCTTTAGTCGGGCTGTGTCTGATATCGCAGATCTGCACAATAAGTGCAATATTCCGCTCCTGAGCAAAATAGCCTTCCACAAGCTCCGCCCAGCGGTCTTTTTCGCTTTTTGAAACCTTTGCATATCCATAACCCGGGAGGTCAGCAAAACGTGCATCCTTTAATTTGAAAAAATTGACAGTAGTTGTTTTGCCGGGGGTTGCACTGACTCTTGCGATAGATTTTCTGTACAGTATTTTATTGATCAGAGAGGACTTCCCTACATTTGATTTGCCCGAAAAAACGATCTCGGGCAAATCTGACGGCGGTATCTGTTTGGATTTGCCGTAGGAAGCCTCAAATTCCACTATCTGAAAATTCATAGTTCACCTCATTTTTGTACCAGTGCCGTATCAAGAACGGTTTGGATATTATCGGCAAATACAAAATCAATCGATTCTTTCACGATATTATCTACCTCATCAAGATCGGATTTATTATCTTCGGGAATAATAATGGTTTTGATACCAAGTCTGTATGCTGCCATGGTTTTTTCTCTGAGACCGCCAATCGGCAGGACTTTACCCCTTATTGTGATTTCTCCCGTCATAGCGATATCTTTTCTGACAGGCTGACCTGTCAGAGCTGATGTAATTGCCGTTGCCATTGTAATGCCTGCCGACGGACCGTCCTTCGGCACTGCTCCCTCGGGAACATGAATATGAAAGTCCTTGTTTTTGTAGAATTCAGAATCAATATTCAGCTTGTCTGACATGGTTCTGACACAGGTAAATGCTGCGTGTGCAGATTCTTTCATCACATTCCCCAAAGAACCTGTCAGCTCAATTTTTCCGCTGCCTTTCATTACAGCAACTTCAATCGGCAATGTTTCTCCGCCAACGGCTGTCCATGCAAGCCCTGTGGCAAGACCTACCTCGTCTTTGGCATTCATGCCCTCTCTTTTGTATTTTTTTGTACCAAGATAATCTTCTAAATTGTCAGGCGTGATTTTTACAGATTTGGATTCACCGCTTACAATTTTAACAGCCGATTTGTTCATTAAAGAAGAAAGTGTTCTTTCCAGTGTACGTACACCTGCTTCTCTTGTATAACTGTCGATCAACTCATATATAGCATCATCTGAAATTTTAAAATTTCTTGCTGTAAGACCATGCTTTTTCAGCTGTTTGGCAATTAAATGTCTTTTTGCGATCTGAAATTTCTCCTCACGGGTATAGCTTTCTACATGAATAATATCCATACGGTCAAGAAGTGCTGCCGGAATTGCTGTATGGTCGTTGGCAGTTGTAAGAAACATCACCTTGCTCAGATCAAATGGCAGATCAATATAATGATCAAAAAAAGTAGCGTTCTGCTCGCTGTCAAGTACTTCTAAAAGCGCAGATGTCGGATCGCCACGATAATCACGTCCGAGCTTATCTACCTCATCAAGCAGGATCAAAGGGTTTGCCGAACCCGACTGATTGACCGCATACATGATCCTGCCCATCATTGCACCTATGTATGTTCTTCTGTGACCACGTATTTCGGCTTCGTCATGGATTCCGCCCAAAGCGATACGCTGGTAATTCCTACCTGTTGCCTCTGCTATAGAATGTGCAATGGAAGTTTTACCCACTCCGGGAGGACCTGCCAGACACAATATCTGTCCGTTGATCTCAGGGTTCAGCTTGCGTACTGCAAGAGCTTCTACAATATTTTCCTTGACTTTTTGTAAACCGTAATGATTCTTATCAAGCTTTGTGCGAATTTTTTTGATATCAATTTTTTCCTTTGTATATTTTCCCCACGGAAGTTCAATACAGGCATCCAGATAATTTCTGACGACATTGGCTTCTGCGGAGCTCGGCATCATTTTATCAAGCTTGTTCAATTCCTTGACCAGCTTTTCTTTGTTTTCATCCGTAGTATTCAAAGCCTCTATTTTTTCCTTGTATTCGTCAAACTCCGAAAATGTATCGTCGGGTTCGCCAAGTTCATCCTGAATGGCTTTCAGTCTTTCCCTTAGATAATATTCTCTTTGATTAATATCAATGTTCTCTTTGGTTTTTTCGTTTAATTCGTTTTCTATCTCCAGAACACTGACTTCATGGATCAGCATTTCATATATTTTTGACAGACGTATTTCTTCGTCAACCGTTTCCAGTATCTCCTGCTTCTGTTGATAATCTCTGATAAGATTGTCTGCAATGAAATCAGCAAGCTTTCCGGGGTCGGCGATATCACCTATATTGGCAATAATATCACCCGGAACTCTTGTATTGTTCATGGCATATTCCTGAACCAGATCCTTGATCATATTCATCAGAGCTTCAATATGCAGTTCATTGTCCGACGGCAGGGATTCCAGTTCCAGAAGATCCGAAACAATATAATCATCATTTTTCTCAAATCTGATCGCCTTTGCTCTGAATTCACCCTGAATCACAACTCGAATATAGTTTTCTGTAAGCCTTACGATCTGCATGATTCTCGCATAGATACCGATATCAAACAAGTGTTCGGGATCGGGTTCGTTGTCGGAAACATTTTTCTGTGTAGAAATAAATATATGCTGACCGTTTTTCATTGATTCCGATAAGGCGGTTACCGAACTGTCTCTTGCCACATCAAAATGAAGAACTGATCCCGGAAATATTACAAGTCCTCTTAAAGGTAAAACAGGTATATTTTCCAGAATGTTATTTTCAATATCCATTTTTTCCTCCCATTTTTAACAATTACATAAAGGTAAGCTGACTGCTTTCGGGCAGGTTTTTAAATGTACCTATTTCACGCAGCAGCTCAATTACCGATTTGGAAACTTTTGCTCTATCCTGAAAATCCTCCACCGATAAGAATTCTCCTTTTTCTTTTGCTTCTGCAAGTGAATTAGCCGCAGCTTCTCCAACACCTGAAAGTGATGCAAACGGAAGGCGTATTTTATCCCCTTCCACAAGAAATCTTTTCGCATCGGATTTATAGATATCTATCGGCAGAACTTCAATATTCCTTGCCAGCATTTCATTGATGATCTGAAGTGTTGCATAGGTGGATTCATCCTTTGCAGTCGCTTCCTTACTCTGAATTTTTTGGTTGATTTCCTGCATTTTATTTTTAACGGCTTCTCTGCCCTTGCATACCAAAGCACCGTCAAAATCATCATTACGCACGGTAAAATAGGCGGCATAATATTCCTTCGGTCTGTGTACCTTATACCAGCCGAGACGCAGAGTCGCAATCATATACGCCGCCGCATGAGCCTTCGGGAACATATATTTGATCTTCATACAGGAATCAATGTACCACTGCGGCACATTATGATCTCTCATTGCCTTCATATGTTCTTCTGTAAGAAGCTTTGTCGCATTACCCTTACGGACAATCTCCATGATCTTAAATGCCATATCGGGTTCAAGTCCCTTGTGCATTAAGTAAACCATGATATTGTCACGAGTTCCGATTACTTCGGAGATCGTACATATTTTCTTTTCAATCAGCTCTGATGCATTTCCGATCCATACATCGGTACCGTGTGACAAACCAGATACCTGCAAAAGGTCGGAAAATGTCTTTGGCTGTGTATCCACAAGCATATTTCTTACAAATTTTGTACCCACCTCGGGCAGAGAAAATGTTCCTGTTTGTGAGTCAATGTCTTCGGGAGTAACGCCGAGAGCCTTTGTAGAGGTAAACAAGGACATGACATCAGGGTCACTCATTGAGATATTCATGACATCGATTCCTGTATATTCCTCAAGGTAATGATAAATGGTCGGAACATCGTGTCCGAGTTCGTCAAGCTTACATACTGTATCATGGATGGAATGGAAATCAAAATGTGTTGTAATAATCTCTGTTTTCTGATCGTTGGCAGGCCGTTGTATCGGGCAGAATTCGTAAATATCATTCATTCTCGGCACAACTACCATACCGGCAGGGTGCTGACCTGTTGTACGTCTTACCCCTGTACAGCCAGCCGCCAAACGCTGCTCTTCTGCTTTGCTGACTGTCACACCTGCTGTTTCAGCATATTTGCGTACATAACCGATTGCTGTTTTTTCAGCTACTGTAGCGATCGTTCCCGCTTTGAATACGTTTTCCTTACCAAACAGTTCTTCGGTGTATCTGTGGGAACGGTTCTGGTATTCACCTGCAAAGTTCAGGTCGATATCAGGTGTTTTATCACCCTTGAAGCCAAGGAAGGTCTCAAACGGGATATCATGACCGTCACGCAGATAATCCGTTCCGCAGTTTGGGCATTTCTTTTCGGGAAGGTCAAATCCCGAACCATAACTGCCGTCATCAAAAAATTCACTGTTCTGACATTTCGGGCAGACATAATGCGGACACAGCGGATTCACTTCCGAAATACCCGACATTGTCGCCACAAAGGACGAACCGACAGAACCTCGTGAACCGACAAGATATCCATGCTCATTGGAATTGGCTACCAGCTTCTGGGCTGTCATATACAGTACGGAGAAGCCGTTTTTGATAATAGAATTCAGTTCTTTGTCAATTCTTGCCTTTACTATTTCAGGGAGAGGATCGCCGTACATATTTTTGGCTCTTTCCCACGTAATTCTGGTAAGGTCTTCTTCTGCTCCGGGAATAAAGGGAGGGAAATTTCCTTTGGGCACAGCTCTGATACGCTCAACCATATCAGCGATCTTGTTTGTGTTTTCTACGACTACTTCATATGCTTTTTCTTTACCTAAATATTCAAATTCTTTCAGCATTTCAGCTGTATTTCTGAAATACAGCGGTGCTTGTTCAGAGGCATCGGAAAATCCCTGTGCTGTCATCAGTACCTTGCGGAATTCACTTTGATATGGATCCATAAAATGCACATCACATGTAGCAACAACAGGAAGATTCAATTCTTCTCCGAGTTTTACAACTGTTCTGTTAAACTCTTTCAGTTCATCAACAGAATTCACTGTGCCGTTCCGCAGCATATACATATTATTACCGATCGGCTGTATTTCAAGATAATCGTAAAATGAAGCGATCTGCTTTAATTCTTCCCAGTTCTTTCCGTCCACGATTGCACGAAACAATTCGCCTGCTTCACAGGCACTCCCGATGATCAGTCCGCTCCTGTGTTTGATCAGTTCCGATTTCGGTATCAGCGGTTTTTTATAGAAATAATTGATATGAGCCTTTGATACCAATTTATACAGATTTTTCAAACCTACCTGATTTTTTGCCAGAATGATCTGGTGGAAGGATTTGAAGGACTTAAAATCAGGTTTTGGGATCGTATCGTTGATTTGTGCGATCGTTTTGACATCAAATTCTTCCGAAAGCTTTTGCAGCATAATCAGAAAAATCTTTGCTAGCATGAAAGCGTCATCATAGGCTCTGTGATGATTAAAGTTGCCCAGTTTGAGAAACTTTGCAATAGAGTCAAGCTTGTGTTTATTGAGCTGAGGAAAAATACCTCTTGATATAGCAAGCGTATCAATATGTGTGAGGGTATAGGGAATCTTATTTCTCTCTGCAGCAATTTTGATAAATGATGTATCAAATGTAGCGTTATGTGCTACCACAACCGCATTTTCTCCGCAGAAATCAAGAAAATCCCTGACTGCTTCTGCTTCATGCGGTGCATTAATGACCATTTCGTCAGTAATTCCTGTTAATTCTGTTATTTTTGCACTGATATGTTTTTCGGGATTGACAAAGGTAGAAAACTTATCTTTGATCTCTCCGTTTACCACTCTGAACGCACCAATTTCGGTGATTTTTTCCCTTGCAGCACTTAGTCCTGTTGTTTCAATATCAAATACGATAAATTCACCGTCAAGCGGTTTATCCGTATTTCCCACAACGGCCGAGGAAGCCTGATCATTAATAAAATATGCTTCTACACCATATATTACTTTGAAATCGCCGCCTTTTCTTGCAATGGCATCACACGCATTCATTGCATCAGGATATGCCTGTGCTACACCGTGATCTGTAATAGCTATGGATGACATTCCCCAAGAATAAGCTCTATTCACCAAATCACCTGCATTAGTAA
>CACYDD010000172.1 GCA_902773065.1 uncultured Ruminococcus sp.
AAAACCCTTGCAGGCAATATGGATATGACAGGCAGAGTGGCAAAATTCGTTGACTGCCGCAGTAAGGATAAATCCGAAAGAGAACTCTTTATCGTGGAGGGTGATTCGGCTCTCGGTGCTTGTAAGCAGGCGAGAAATCCTGATTTTCAGGCAATCATGCCGATCAGGGGAAAAATTCTGAACTGTCTGAAAGCCGACTATAACAAGATTTTTAAAAGTGAGATCATCACCGACCTTCTGAAAGTACTTGGCTGTGGCGTGGAAGTCAAATCCAAAGCAAACAAAGATCTTGCCTCCTTTGATATGGAGCTTCTCAGGTGGAACAAAATCATCTTCTGTACTGATGCCGATGTTGACGGATTCCATATCCGCACACTTCTGCTGACAATGGTATACCGTCTTGCACCGACACTGATCAGAGAAGGAAAGGTATATATTGCGGAATCTCCGCTTTATGAGATCACCTCTAAAGAAAAAGTTTATTTCGCTTATACCGAAGCGGAAAAGGAACGGTTTATCAAGGAAATCGGGGATAAAAAATTTACCATTCAGCGTTCCAAAGGTCTTGGTGAAAACGAACCCGACATGATGAGCCTTACCACCATGAATCCCTCAACACGCCGCCTGATCAAAATCATGCCCGATGATGCCGCAAAGACTTCGGAAATGTTTGATGTACTTCTCGGCGATAATTTAACTGTCAGAAGGGATTACATTATCGAAAACGGCGCAAATTACATTGACGACCTTGATGTATCATAAATGACGAATGAGTTATGTACAGAAATGCGAGTTACTGGAATCATACATTTGAAGAGAAATACTTTTATGAGCAGGTGATGGAAATGGCTGATGAAAAATTTGACATTGATGAAGAGAAGCTGCAACAAGCAATGGAACTGATTTCTGACATTGCCGATTTGTATGAAAGCGGCGGTACAGAGAACGAAATTACGGTATTGAAACAGGGACTTGAAAAACTGACTGGCAAAACGGATATTGATACAAAAGCATTTGCGGAATATTGGGCATATACAAGCCTTGATACAATAGCTCGTTCACTGTTGATGCCCAAACCTCAGAAGCAGAATTTAAGCGATGAGGAAATAAGGGCAATAATATTGAATATCTGTGAGTGCAATTACAGTGAATCTGAAAATGACTATTATATCAAACTGTTAAAAATGGAAACGGGTCTTACTGATTTGACCGATTATATCTATTATCCCAATAAAATAGGATTGAAGCTTGATGCTGAACCGAATGACATAGCTGACAAAATTTTACTTGACAGAAAATAGTTTAGTCTGCCTGATTCAAAAAATAATAAAATTATTTCCTTCAAAAATCTTGACTATAATAACTTTTTTGCATATAATTTAAAATTGAAAATAAATTTTTCGTATATTTTCAATTTGTTAAAGATGGTGATTCGCCACCAATGAACAAGTGCGAAGCTTTAAAGATGGTAATTCACCACCAAAGAAGTAAGCGTGAAACTTTAAAGATGGCGATTCGCTGCCGATGAATAAATGCGAAGCTTTAAAGTGTGAGGGAAGATAACTTCTTCCCTCTTTTTTAGAGATGAAACTGCAATTAATTGATAAAATTTTAGGAGAAGGAAAATATGGCAAGAAAAAAAACAACGAAAAAAATCCCTGCCGCACCGAAAATACAGGGCTATATCGCAGGTGCAGGGGAGGTCGTGGAGGAAAAAATCGTATCCACGCTGGAAGAAAATTTTCTGCCCTATGCAATGAGTATTATTCTCAGCCGTGCTATTCCCGAAATTGACGGCTTCAAACCGTCACACAGAAAACTGCTCTATACAATGTATAAGATGGGACTGCTCGGTTCAGCGAGAACAAAATCCGCCAATATTGTCGGTCAGACAATGAGACTGAACCCTCACGGCGATGCGGCAATTTACGATACAATGGTACGTCTGAGCAGGGGATATGAAGCACTGCTGCATCCGTTTGTCGATTCAAAGGGCAATTTCGGTAAGTTCTACAGCCGTGATATGGCATGGGCGGCTTCCCGTTATACCGAAGCGAAGCTTGACCCGATCTGCAATGAGCTGTTCGGGGATATCGACAAGGATACCGTTGATTTTGTGGACAACTATGACAGCACAATGAAAGAGCCGACACTTTTGCCGGCGGCGTTTCCGTCTGTGCTTGTGAATGCCAATACCGGTATCGCAGTAGGTATGGCAAGCTCGATATGCTCGTTTAATTTATCGGAGGTTTGCCAGACAACGATCGGGCTGCTGCGTGACCCTGATTTTGACATCATGTCGACTCTGATCGCACCCGATTTTACAGGCGGTGCACAAATCATATATGACAAAAAAGTGATGGAGACCGTTTACAAAACAGGCAGGGGCAGCATTAAGCTCAGAGGGCGTTATACCTATGACAAATATGCCAACTGTATTGATATTCTTTCCATTCCTCAGACAACTACCTCCGAAGCAATTATCGAAAAGGTTATCGATCTTGTGAAGGCAGGCAAAATAAAGGAAATATCGGATATCCGTGACGAAACAGGTATTGACGGTCTGAAAATCACCGTTGACCTGAAAAGAAATGTTGATCCTGATAAGCTGATGGTGAAACTGTACAAAATGACACCGCTGGAGGATAGTTTCTCCTGCAATTTCAATGTGCTGAGCGGAGGAACACCGAGAGTTCTTGGAGTACGTGAGCTTCTGAACGAATGGTCGGCATTCAGAATCGAATGTGTGAAACGCAGAACCTATTTTGATCTGCACAAAAAGCAGGACAGGCTTCACCTTCTCAGAGGTCTCGAAAAGATCCTGCTTGATATTGACAAAGCCATTAAAATTATCCGCAATACAGAAGAAGAATCAAAGGTTGTTCCGAACCTGATGGAAGGTTTTGGAATTGATGAGATCCAGGCAGAATATGTTGCCGAAATCAAGCTCAGACATCTCAACCGTGAATACATTCTCAAACGCACAGATGATATTTCACAGCTTGAAAAGGATATTGAAGAGCTGGAATCCATACTGGCAAGCAACAGGAAAATCAAGAATATTATCATTCGTGAGCTTTCAGAAATTGCCGAAAAATACGGTCAGCCGAGAAAGAGCATGATCATCTATGCAGATGATATTGTTGACGAAGATATTGTAGAAGAAGTTCCCGATTATGCGGTCAATCTGTTTTTTACAAAAGAGGGCTATTTCAAGAAAATTACACCGCAGTCACTCAGAATGAGCGGTGAACATAAACTCAAGGATGGGGACGAGGTAACAGAGCATTTTGAAATGACTAACAATACCGACCTGATTTTCTTCTCCGACAAGGCAAGGGCATATAAAGCAAAGGCGGCTGATTTCTCCGATACTAAAACCAGTGTTCTTGGAGATTATATCCCGTCAAAGCTGACGTTTGATGAGGGCGAAAATGCAGTTTATATGATACCGACAAAGGATTACAAAGGATATGTATTCTTTGTATTTGAAAGCGGCAAAGTCGCAAAAGTGCCGCTGGAATCCTACGCAACCAAAACAAACCGCAAAAAGCTGACAGGAGCCTATTCGGATAAAGAACCCCTTGCTGCGATCTGCTATTCACCCGATGACAATGCAGACATTGTGCTGATCTCGTCTTCGGGCAGGGCGTTGCTGTTTAATTCCTCCGAGCTGCTGGCAAAAACTACACGTTCCACACAGGGCGTTGCTGTTATGAAACAGAAAAAAGGACACAGAGTCATTTCTGCTCAGATTTTTAAAGAAGGTATGCTGACTGACCCCGAAAGATACCGCGCCAAAACGATTCCTTCCATGGGACAGTTCCCGAAATCCACCGATGAACAAATAAGCTTTGACTAAGTGTGACAGAGGAAAGGTTTTACAGAATGATTCATAAAAATACAGAAGCAGTATGTTTACACTGCTTCTGTAGACAGAATTATTTTACCTTTTGGCGGCATGATATCCGCCGATAATAGCTTATGTAAAACTGACAAAAATATTGATGGGAAATTTTATCAAAAAATTTTATTTCTTTCGATAAATCTCTTGATTTTGTGTTCGGTGTGTGATATGATATTAAGGTATGTTGAGCAAATATTGAATGGAGGATTAACATAATGGGAATCTGGGAAATCGTGGTAGGAGCACTTGTGCTTCTTTTGTCAATTATTATGATTATCGTGATTATACTTCAGGAAGGTCATCAGGCAGGTCTTGGTGCTGTGACAGGCGGTGCGGATTCTTTCCTTTCAAGAGGCAAGGCTCGTACGGCTGATGCGATTTTTGCAAGAGTGACAAGATTCTGTGCGATTCTTTTCTTTATTCTTGTCGTTCTTTTGAATGCCCTTGCATTCTTTAATCTCAGAGGTGATATCATCGGCGGTGATTCTGAAAACAATGCAGTTGTAGCAGAACAGAATGACGCTCTTGTGTCAGAGGACGAAACATCGGCAAAGGCTGAAACAGAAGAGTCTGAAGAAGAGAAATCAGCTGCTTCCAAGGCAGAAGATTCAAAAGCAGAAAGCTCCAAGAAAGAAGAATCTGCAAAGGACGAGTCTGAAGCTGAGGAATCTAAGGCAGAG
>CACYDD010000173.1 GCA_902773065.1 uncultured Ruminococcus sp.
ACACTGGGCGGAAAGCCGGTTGGATCTATCGCTCCGAATACCTTCACCGGCAACAAGAAGATCACAAGCATTACTATTCCTGCGGGCATCGTTGCTTATGAAAACCAAGGTCAGGGTGCGTTTATGGACTGTACCAATCTTAAATCTGCCACCATCTACTGTAAGAATCTGACGGATTTTTTCTTTACTAACTGCACCTCTCTCAAGACCGTGACACTGGGAGACAGTGTGAAGGATATAAGCGATTATGCCTTCGGCGGCTGTACCTCACTGGAAGAGATCGTGATCCCAAAGGAGGTCAATACGATCGGCAATTATGCTTTCGGTCAGTTTGAAAACAGCTTTACCGGAGAAAATGTTAAAGCATGTACCTCCCTCAAAAAAGTAGTGCTCGGCGAAGAGACCAGAACCATCGGCTCCAGCAGCTTCTCCGGCTGTACGGCACTCAAGGAGATCAATCTGGACGAAGTTGGATATATCTCTGATTACGCCTTTTTAGGCTGCACATCTCTGCCGGATCTGACCATCACCGAAAGCTCGGAAGGTATAAAAAAATCCTTCGGTATCTATGCCTTTGCCAACTGCACGGCAATGAAATCCGTTACCTTTATCCCTGAAAAAATGGATCTTTCCTCTTCTACCAAGGCATTTGGGTATAATGTTGAGATAAGTGATTATGAAGAGGCAAAGGAAACAGTGCGCAAGGACTTTGTAGTCTATGCCGATAAGTTCACTGACGGCGCCTCCTATGCAAAGGAAAACGGTCTTACATGCAAAGCCCGTTGATCAGCACGTTGTTTAATCATTATACTCTACATAAATACAATATATAGTTCTCAAAAACAGAAAGGAACCTTATCATGAAAAATGCAATTGTAAAAAAAATATTATCCGCCGCTGCAGCAGTCAGCCTTATCGCTTCCGCAGCCGCATTCTCTGCACATGCCGCATCTGACGGTACCTTTGAATACGGCACCAAGGGTCCCGGTGGAGTGGAATATGACGGAATGGTCATAACAAAATATACCGGTACTGACAGCAATATTGTCTTTCCTGCTACGCTCGACGGACAGCCTGTCAAGTATGTCTTTCTTGAATTTGACAAGGATGTCAGTCTTGAGTTTTCCGAAGGATTCCAGAGTCTCCCTTATATGAATTTCGTCCACCAACAAGACGGTAAAAATGACAGAGACCGTGTGATCTCTGTCAAGCTTCCCGAAAGCCTTACTACCCTTGACACTGATGGAGTCGGAGGTATTTTTGAGGAATATAAAAATCTTGAAAGTATCAATCTGCCTGAAGGTCTGTATAAGATCCCTTCCCGTACATTCTATAACTGCGAAAAGCTTAAAAGCATAGAGATCCCCAAAAACGTTGAGATCATCGGGGAATATGCCTTTGACGGGTGTAAGAGCCTTGAAAGTGTTGTGATGTCGGGCGGAGTCACAAAGATCAAGGATACGGCATTTAATTACTGTACCGGTCTGAAAACCATTACCCTGCCGAATACACTGAAGGAAATTGACGGAAAAAGCGTTTTTGCCCACTGTGATTCACTTCAGACGGTCAATTATATGGGTACCGAGGAAGAATTTGATCAGATCACCATGAAGCCCGATGTCAAGGCTTTCTTAAAACCGAAGATCAACTATGTTTCGGCAGACACTACCTTTACCATAAATTCCAGCGGAGAGGTAGTTCAATCTTCAAGCAGCAATCTCACCATGATAATTATCCTCTGTGTCGGCGGCGTTGTTCTGGTGGCACTTCTGATCGTGATCGTTGCCTTCATCAGCAAAAGGAAAAAACAATGATCAGCCCCCCCGATACCGGTTTTATCAATATCTGTTTTTTCAGCATTTGCATAGCTCCGGTACTATAATAAAAAATGCACACACGCTGCTATGTCGTGTGTGCATTAATTTTTTGTTAAGAATCGGGTGTTTCTTCGGGTACGTAAAAGACCTCCTCGGGGTCATCAAAAATCTCCTCCGGTTCTTCAAAGACCTCCTCGGGTTCATCAAAAATCTCCTCTGGTTCTTCAACGACCTCCTCGGGGTCTTCAAATATCTCTTCCGGTTCGTCATAGATCTCTTCGATAGGCTCCTCATCCGGCGCCTCAGTCAGATCGGCGTGATCCGATTCATTTCCCCACGTGATATGATACTTTCCATCGGGGTACTTTGCCTTCGGGTCTGAGAATACTAAGTTGTCCTTGTCCTCCCTTATAAAGCGAAAGGAGGAGCTTTTCATGATCTGTTTTTTCAGCCTTGTAAGCTCTGCTGCGGTTTTGCCGCTTTTTGGAAGGAAAACATTCTGTATCAGATGATGGGGCGTAGAAAAGGCATTCTTTTCAATTGTCGTGACCGTAGAGGGAATATAGAGGTTCTTTATCTTTCCGTAGAAATCGGGGTTATTTTCATAGTCATAATCCGTAATGACGAATTCCTTTGTACGGATGGTTTTCATTCCCTCGGGGAGATAAAGGTTTTCGGCTGCAGTACGGTCGATCAGCTTGCATAGGGAAGAGATACATGTTCCGTCGGAAAACCTTTTGTCATTAAAAACAGCGTCCTTATCCTGAAGCTCAATATGAAGCTCCTTGATCTCTGCAACGCCTTTTTCATACCAACCGGGTAAGCGCCAGCTGTTCAGCGGCTGACTGTCTACTTCTTTTCCGGGGATCACCAGATGTACTGTTTTGGCGACCGGGACAGTAAGGGAGTCTGTCACCACAGTCAGTTCTTCTAAATCAACATAATCAAATGCGGTCATCTCAATACTCATGATGCCATAGGGAAGAACAAGCTTTTTGAGCGGACATGAATCAAATGCTCTCTCACCGATCTCTACCACATTCGGAAAAACCTTGCTCATATCAAGCTCGGTAAGAGGGCTTCCGCAAAACGCCTCCCTTCCGATACGTGTTACATTGTTTCCGCCCGTGATGCTCGCAACTCTGATAGCCCTGAATGCCTGATCGGGAATGCTTTCTAATTTTTCGGGAAGGCGCAGGGAAACACGCTCCGGCTCGGGATGCTCGTTGTCAAAGGCAGATGGAAAGCAGTTAGGCTTCATTCCGGTAACGGGATACTGTTCTCCTTCATATTCCACATATGAGGGGAGGATCAGTTTATCCGATTCAAACAAAAACGATGTCAGAAACGCTTCCTTGCTGTCACTGTAGATCCTGAAGGATGCCTTTTCGTCCTCCGAGATAATGTCGGTATAATGATCGTACCTGCGCACCGTCTCTGCGTTGACATAAACTACGCTTGGCTCGGCTTCTCGTACTACTTCTCTGTCACGGTAGATCACGCTCGGATCTGCTTCCTCACGTACATACACCACGCTCGGATCTGCACTAAGCGTCACACTGTTTTCGGAAGCTGACGATCCGGAGGACATAGATGCTTCTGTATCCGGTGTAATGCTGCTTTCCGGAGCGGCAGTCTCGGGGATAGATTCTGATGCAGAGGGCACCGGGTCTGCCCCGGAAATATCAACGGAGTTCGAGTTTAGTACATGCGCCGTAATACCGATACAAACCGCTACCGAAACAGAAGCGGTCGCAATGGAGATCTTTGTTGCCAGCGAATTGGAAACAGACGTACTCACAGCGGTGGCAGTGTGGGTGGATACGGTATTCATAGCGGCAGGCGCTATCTGTGAAGCACCCTTTGTAAAGGCGTCCGTATGGGAAAGTGCGCGCAGCAGCCATCTTCCGACACTGCCGAGTGCATCCTGTGTATGCAGGGTAATACCGTTCTTTTTTTCGTACCCGAGGATCGCAGCCTTCAGTTTTTTCTTGGCAGTGAACAGGCGGCTTTTTACCGTTCCTTCGCTGATTTTCAGTGTCGAAGCAATCTCACTGTAGGACATCTCCGCATAGAAGAATAAGATCATAACCTGTGAATACTTCTCCGGCATCCCCTTGATCAGATCAAACAATATCCTGTCGTTTTCAATGCGATCTACCCTTTCATGAGGGATATCGTCAATTCTTTCCTCATAGTACGTCCCGAGGAGTTCTTCTCCATTATCATTCATGTCGATAGAAACGGTAGGATGAGAATTCTTCCGGAAGAGCATTTTACACTCATTTATGGTGATAATGCGAAGCCATGAATCAAACGCGTCAATGGTTTGCAGCTGCTGCAGTTTATTATACAGCTTAATGCAGACCTCCTGAGTAATATCATGGGCGTCTTCTTCATTTTTGACCATAAACAGTGCAGTCCGGTAAATATCCTCCTGATATAACCGCATCAGGTCTTCGACCGCCCGATTGTCACCGCCCTGTGCTGCTTCGATGAGCATTGAAAGATGATGCGGCGCCATAAGCACACTCCTCCCCAAAAACCAAATATGATTGTTGTGATAGTATGATATCATATCCTTCTGTCTTAAGTCAATACACGTTTTCGGCAAATTTTACGGTTTTAACTGACGTTAAAAAATAACGAAATAGTTTGATGAATACATAATTATTTTATTTGAAGTACAAAACAGAAAGACATCTCAAATACCTCACTTATGATCTTCAGATTATTATTTTGTCCTGAATGGGCAGGAAGTCCTCCGGGTCTCACCTGCCGGTTCGGTCGGTGCTTCTGTCTTCGGCAGAGGTGACCACCGGACACCCAATGTCAACAACCTAAGAAAATATAAAAGTTTCGCCCGCCTTTACAAAGGCGGC
>CACYDD010000174.1 GCA_902773065.1 uncultured Ruminococcus sp.
GCAACATGAAATTTCTCAATTAGCAACATGAAATTTCTCAATTAGCAACATGAAATTTCTCAATTAGCAACATGAAATTTCTGGGCACTGTAATTAGCACCAAACGTTGACAATGTTGCTAAAATATGGTATGATATTACTGAGGTGAGAGTATGTCAGAATTATTTGAAACTGCGATAGTAGAAAAAAGAAACGTACTTAATGAACTGAGAAGCAACAATATGTCATTGCAGGAGCTGCGTTTTTTTTCGATATATCTTTCTAAAATAAATCCGTGGGATAAATCTACAAGGGTTGTCAGATTTTCTGTCGATGAATTTCAGCGAATCATGGATCTTGGAAAACTTAATATCGGACAGCTCAAATCAAATATAGATGGATTGCTGACTAAAATAGTTCATGTTCCAAATGAGAATGGAGGATTTTCCGCATTTCAGCTTTTTAAGGAATGCGAGGTGAACAAAGGCAAGAATGGTAACTGGTATGTTCAGATAGACGCTCACGATAAGGCTCTCCCTCTGATGTTCGATTTCAAGGACAGATATTTCAAATATGAGCTTTGGAACGCTTTGCGGCTGAAATCGACAAATCAGATCCGTATGTACGAAATATTGAAACAGTATGAGTATATTGGCAAGCGTGAATTGACTATCACTGAGCTTCGTGAATTACTTGGTATAGCTCCTAAAGAATATGAACGCTTTGAGCGTTTTCGTGTGCGTGTCCTCGATAGCTGTCAGCAGGCGTTAAAGGAATTTACTGACATATGCTATACCTATGAGCGCGGTAAGACAGGTAAAGGCGGAAAGTGGCTTACAATCATATTCCATATAGAAAAGAATAATGAATATGTAGATCAGCTCACACTTGATGAATTCATTGATATGCATCCGCGGAAGGAAATTATTATGCCTGTTTCCGAAGATGAAGAGCAGGAAGAAATTGATTACGGTTCAGAGCTTGGCAACCTTCTTGGTTCAGCTCTCGATTATGAATTCACTCCTGAACAGATGAGAGTGCTGCAAGACCTTGTGATCAAAGCAATTCCGGGCAGTGATGCGATAGAGAGATGTAACTACATTGTAAGACAAGTTCACAAAATGAATACACATACTCCAGTTAACCGCTATAATTACCTGTGCCGTATGATAGAGAATGATATAGAAGAACAGGAAAGCAATAAATGACATAGTTCATTTTATAAAAATTGTGCTACTAATAGCACAATTTACAGGGGGAGCGTGTTTTTTCTTGATTTTTCCCTATTCTTTGGTATAAATTATCGTGAGTTCCTACCAGGTTTGGGAAAAATGAAATATTAAGGAGTTGATTTGATGAAACTTGATGATTTTATTCAGTTTTTTACAACAGCAGGTACTAAAGATATTGTTTTTACAGCAATTATTTTTGCAATCGTTCTGATCACTGTTATAGGTAATTTGTATGTAATTTTTAATATAAAAAGATGGCTGCATCGAATTGAAGATGAACTTAGAATTGTAAGCAGACATTTAGCGCACATTGATCCAAAATACTATACAACAACAGATGCTAAAGAGGATTAAAAAAATTGTGCTACTAATAGCACAAAATGATAACTCAAGAAGTTATCATTGCGCTATTAGCAGCACCTTATTTTTGACTTGATTTTATTCAAATTATTAACCTACGCGCACAAGTTTCAGGTCATAAATACTGCATCTGAGATCATCTGTTCCGCCTACATCGAATACTATCTCAGCCTGACCGTTTTCAGAAGCAGTAAAAACTGCTTCGTATCCTGTCTTTGAGCCGTTGCCTGTTATAGTATCCTCGTGGAATACCGTCCCTGTTGATGCCCCTGAGACGCGCAGAGGTATTTTCTGTCCGTCTGAAGTTTCAAGTTTGAACTCCAGACGGTATTTTCCTTTTTCGCGCAGCTCTATATCAGAGACTTTTGCTTGTATAGACTGTTTTGAACTGCCGCCTGTGACAGTTGTGATGTGGTAAGACCTGTCCCAGTCGCTGAAATAATCGCTCATATTCGCGCTATCACTCTTTACTGAGGAGAATTTTGCCTGTGCTGCAACATCAATGCCGTACTGGTCAGATTCTATTCCAAGCGCCTGACATATTTTGTCAGCGAGTACATATGCACTGTTCTGATGAGTTTTGCTGCTGGGATGCCAGTCTGAGCCGTAGCCGTCTTCCTGATTCTGAGTCTGTGACTGATAACACATTATCTTTTCCCAGCCGCTTGATTTTTTAAATTCCTCAGCAGCTTGTTCGATGCATGGATAAAGTTCGGTACAGCCCATAGTTCCGAGTGTACAAATGATATATGCATCTGGATTGAGTTCATGCACTTTCTCAAGAAATTCAGTGTATCCCTTTGTGAATTCAGCGGAACGTGTGTCGAAGTCCTTTGAAACATAGGTATCATCGTTAGTGCCGAGATTTATTACAACTACATCGTTTCTGAAAGTTTTAAAGTCCCACGGCTTTTTATAATTGCCGATACCGACATTTTCGTAATTGTCAGGAACGAGCTTATTGCTTTGCTTCGTTCCGTTTGAGGAATATCCTGAAATTATTCCAAAACCGCTGTAGCTGACCGCTGAACAGTCTGCATCAAGTTTTTCGGCAGTGAGATATGCATATGATCTCATAAAGTTCTCAGTCGAAGTCTTGAAGCCCTCATACTGATCTTTTCCCTCAACTCCGTATGCGCAGGTTATTGAATCTCCGATGAATTCTATGTGAAGCTTCTTGTCCATAGTCGGAGCGACAGGAACGGGAACGTCAGAGTTCACTATGATGTTTTTTATACCGACAGCGCCTTGATTAGCCTCAGACAGGTGCATTACCTTTACTGTAACAGTACGGGACTTCTCGCCGCTGAAAAGCTCAACATGAGTGTTCTTTTTGGTAAGCTGTTCATCGCAGAAAAGCTCACCGTCGATAAAGATCGCATATCTGGGACAGTTGTCCTTATTGCTTACAACATAACTGTCACCGCGGAGATCAATAGATGCAGATTTTCCTGTTATTGTAAATTCCGCTGAAGCTCCGCTGTGAACGAGCCAGTAAACACCATCGTCATCTGAAAATCCTCTGCCGATATGACGGACATTTTCATTATCCGCCCTGAACTCCTGTTCAGTAAAAATCCCCGTATGGTCAAAAGACTTTCTCAGCATTACGACGTCGAACGAATCAACTCTTCCGTCGCCGTTTACGTCCTGCCATTCGGCAAGCGAAGATTTGCCTAAGAGTGAATCGCTCAAGTTTCTGAGTTCTTTGACCGAAGGCTGAGAAGCTGCTGATGCTGTAAGTCCCATAAGTGCCGATGCTGAGACGACCGACAACGCTGCTGATACAAACTTTTTCATATTCTCTTCTCCTGTGGATATTTCTTCTGATGTTACATCATTATAACATAAAGCCGACAGATGTTCAATAACATTTTGTTAATAGCTGGGAAGCTTTTCATAAGAACTTCAACAAGGCTGGCTCATCACGCTGCCTGACACCTGCCTATCCAAGATCTTGAGTATTCTCTGACTGCACATTTCTTGATAATTCCAAATAACAAAGGCTGTTCACACCTTTTTTGTTGTTATTTTCATTGACATTTCATAGCGTTTATGCTATTATATTTCTGTAGGGCATAATTCATTAAATTTATATTGATTGTATTCCTATATTTACAGCTATTTATGCAAGTGAATCCCTGTAAATATCCTTCTACAAATTATTAAATTTAATTTATCATGTCTGAACAAGAGACTTCATGTCTATCGACAGGTTAACTGTCTGTTCAGGCTATTTTTATGCCTTCAGTTAATTATAACGGAGGTTATTTTTATGAATTTAAATGACTATGAATTCATTGAAAGCAGAATTGACTACAAGTTTAGAAATCGAGATTTATTGCAACAAGCCTTTATAAGAAGATCATATTCAAAGGAATCTGGCGGTGAAAACAATGAAATACTTGAATTCATCGGTGATAAAGTCCTCGATATGGTGGTTGTAAAATGGCTAATAGCACAATATGGATATTTTTGCTCACAGGCCAGAGAATTTAACACACATGACGATTGTGATGAATTTTGCTCTGAACGAAATGAGAATCAACTTACACAGGATAAAAAAATATTGGTATGTAAAGAAACACTTGCAGACCGCATAGACATCATGGGACTTGCTGATTATTTGATTATGGGTAAAGGGGATATGAAAAATAATATTCAGGAACAACCTTCTGTAAAAGAAGATCTTTTTGAAGCTATTCTTGGTGCAGTCGCTCTTGATTCAAAATGGGATATGAAGATTTTAGAAAATACTGTTGATGTTATGCTTGATCCTTACTCAACACTATATGATGAGCCTGATTATTATAGTGAAATACAAGCATGGTCAAATGATGCATTGGATTTTAAATATTCGCAGTTCTATAATCTATATGGTCCAAAAGTAAGTTGGAATTGTAGTTTTACTCTTCATTATAAAGAAGCAACATGGTACCAATCAATACAAATGACAGGTCAAGGAAATACAAAATCAATTGCAAGAAATGAAGCGTGTAAAAAAGCGTATGAATTTCTGAATGAACGAGGTCTTCTTTATACAATAAAAGATGAGATAGATGATCCTGACATTAATAAAGCTATAAATCAATTAGAAATACTTGCACGCAGAGACTATTTTTCACTTCCGGAATACAGATTTTCAAACAAGAATGATGATAACGGAAATCCTGTATGGAAATGTGAGTGTCGTATAGTTGAAGCTGATTATTATTTTGAGGCAGTTGAATCTACCAAAAAGGCAGCAAAAAAACAAGCTGCATTTGATATGCTGAATTATGTACTGGAAAACTTCTGATTGCTTATCCTTCAAAATGTGCTATTAGTAGCACTTTTTTGAAACAGCTATTCCGACTCATAAATTTAAGCAAAAAAATGTGCTACTAATAGCACATTTCAGCTTGTCAAAAAAAGCCCCTCTGTTCAATGAACAAAGGGGCTTTTTCGACAGACCTGAGCTCCCGAATTTTCGGGAGTTTTTTTTATTCTGCCTTAAAATTATAAATAGTCTTAGCAATACATTCGATATCTACAGTATCTTCAAGATAGCGGATGATCTCATCGGAGGGCTTATACGCCATAGGTGATTCGTCGATCGTGGATTCGTTTACAGACCATGTAAAGATATCGTTCATGCTGTCTCTGTATTCGTCCATTGAAACTGTATTTCTTGCCTGAGATCTGCTCATTGCACGTCCCGAACCATGAGGAGCGGAATTATTCCACTCAGCATTTCCCTTACCTGTTCCGATAACGATTCCGTCACGCATATTAAGCGGAATACATAAACGCTGACCTGCATTTGCAGAAATTGCGCCCTTTCTGATAATAATTCTTTCGCTGTCATCATTACAGCGGTCGATATAGTTGTGAATCGTATCAAACCTCTCTGATACTTCCGCGTTTTCGTTGGCGGTAAGATAATTCATAATAGTATCAGAAATACAGCAGCGGTTTACATACGCAAAATGCATCGCAAGCATCATGCATTCAACATAGCTGTCATACATATCACCTGAAATATATGCAAGTTCTTCACTTATTTCCTGCAAATTATTGACCTCATTCTGAATAGCAAGGTGTTCTTCTGCTGTTGATGCTGTCTTATGCTTTTCAATGAGACTGCGCTTCATATCCTCATCAATTACCGAACCATGTCTCTGAAAATACTTGCAAACATTAAGACCTAAGCTTCTGCTTCCTGTATGAACAGCGAGCATATAAGTATCATCTGCGATCCTGCCGATCTCGATAAAATGGTTCCCGCCGCCGAGAGTTCCGATGCTGTTAAGAAAAGAATCCCTTCTGTCAGCAGAATCAATGATACGGCAGATATTATCTACATCGGAAACAATATCAGAATGCAGCTTTACATATTCCGACGGC
>CACYDD010000175.1 GCA_902773065.1 uncultured Ruminococcus sp.
TGTCACCTTTGCAACAGCAGGAACGGTGACGGTCACTTTACAGGTTTTGGTAATGCCGTTTGAGGTTCTGGCTGTTATCGTTGCTGTACCTTTGCCTACGGCTTTTACTACCCCGTTCGATACAGTGGCAACCTTTGCGTCGGAAGTTGACCATGTGACTTTTTTGTCTGTTGCATTAGTCGGGGATACAACCGCAAACAATTCATAGGTAGCATCCTTTTTAAGACTTATGTTGTTTTCTGCTATATATGATGTGTAATCACCTTTTTTAAGTTTATCTGATGATTTCGCTATGTCGATACTTGTCGGACTGATGATGACAGGGTTGACCTTTACTGTAAATGTTGTGCTGACCTTGTACTTATCGGCAAGGGATGTGCCTGCAATATCATCATAAACAGTTACCTCGGTTGTGCCTACCCCTTTTCCTGTGATTTTACCGTCATCCACAGTCGCTATGCCTGGGTTGGCTACAACATACTTTAAGGTAGGGGAGATGTTCTGCGGCTCGGCTGTGATAGTCGATGCTTTGGTTTCGCCAACATCAAGGGTCAGCGATTGTGATGTAAGTCTGCTTGATGCATTTTGGGATTGGTTGACTTTTTCAAGCTCATCCTCAATACACAACATTTTATCGTTGACATAGGCTTTGATTTCATTTCCATATGCACCATTTGAAGTGTATTCGTTATACACAGCGTCAGTCTTGTTGATGAGGGATAAACACTCTTTGTCAATGTTATCAGAACCACTGTTCGCTTCATTCAGAAATGCCTGAATGTCCTCTATAAACATCATGAACGATGACCATGAGTCACGGTTGTCAGGGTCTGTGCTGTAGTTGTCGAGGAATGATTTTAATTTATCTGTATTGATACATCCATTCTGCACTGCCTGACTTGTGTCCGCTGCATATACTGTCACAGGAGCTTCGGTTGTCACTGCTCCGACTGAACCAAATGCGATCGCCGCTGCTCCGCAGCAGGCAAGGGCTTTTTTAAGGGGATGATTGTCTTGTTTCTTTATTACTGCTGATTTCATCTAAAACACCACTCTTTCTTATATGTGCCACAGTTGGCTTGATGGTTAAAAAATTAAAGAAGTTTCCGAAAATTTTTCCCTTTTTCCCTCAAAAATCCCGTTTGTTCGATGATAACTGGGTTTCCGCCACATGGGAATTTTCAGAGTGAGGAAATTTTTCCCTTTTCAGGGGATTTTTTCAGTGTTTGATCTATCCTGATGTTTTCTGCCTTTAATGCTTATCGGGAATAACTTTATTATAACGTAATATCATACCAAAATCAACAGATTTTGAGATTTGTTTGCGTGAAATAATTATACATATATTCAAGGTGAAATATATCTGTATTGAATTTTCGACAAGATGTGATATAATATCCTTGCGGAGAAATGAACAGACCCTCGACAAAGTCTCGCACACTCTGTCGGGGGTCGTTTTGTGTAGCTATGTCCCCTAGCCTTATGGTTTGATTATAACACCCAAAGAAGTAAAAATCAAGTATTTATTTATTAATTACATATCAATATAATCTGACCTGTTCCCATATTTCCTTATTAGAAAGATAGGTGAAGCTGCGTGTTAAATCCAGTGTATCACTGATTTCAATCCCCTTGAAGTACGGAAGAATTTCAATCAGGAGTTTCAGATTTTGCTCAACATTTTTGATTTCGTTCTCGTTCATTCCCCAGTGACGCCTGAGCCACTGCATATAATCATTGCCGTTGAAATAATGACCTTTTCTGCGTTCCTCTATGTGATATACTGCGTGTTCTGATCTGCCTAAAATTTCAATACAGCCCGATGTATTATTCCGCATATGATCACTGTGATGAACCACTTTTTCACCGTAAACGGCTCTGCCTGTTTTCATCAATACATAATGCGAAAATGCAATCTTCCACTGTGTTTTATTCGGATAAACCTTCGGTTTGATATAACCGTTTCTCTCGGTGCAGTTGAAAATATAGCTGTCAAGCAGTTCACTGAACAGATTACCGTCCGTAAAGAGAATAATTCCGTGCTGTAAATCTGCCGTATATCTCGTCATTACGGTATCGGGTTTTGCCATCAGGAAAGTAATATCCCTGTATCTGATATAGCATATGGGTGTATGCTCGTTATAGCTGTATGTACGATTGTTTTCGTGATAGGGCAGATAACCTGTAAGAAATTTTCTGATCTTTCCATCAATAATGTGCTGATCCTCTCTGTACGGTATCAGCGTTTCAGCAATCGGAAATTCAATAAGCTGCCTGAATTCGTCCTCTTTGTGACTTTCTGCCCATAATACCGCATCGCAGGAAAAGCCGTCAAGTGCTGTCGAATTGTCGTGAAAAGTATTCTCGGATATTAAAGTTGTCATAATTTACCTCCATATGTCTGCGGCGGATTCCCGCCTGAGCCTGTGTTCGTACCAAAAATAATTTTTTTCATAATAATACCACCATAAATATATATTAATGTAAAATCTTAAAACCCGTTTCATTCGGATTTCGGCATCCGAATAAGTCTTACACCCTCATATAGCATCACTCTCCATTATCAGAACTCGGTATCGGAATACAATTTTTTTCCGATCCTATAATATAATAGAAAAAGGTATCAAAACCCGTACCAAAACTAAATGTTTTTTGAGAAAATGTAGCTTTGCTGATTTAATATTGTCGGCTATGTCAAGAA
>CACYDD010000176.1 GCA_902773065.1 uncultured Ruminococcus sp.
AAGCAGTCTCTTATCGTCATCGGCAAGTGTACTTTTTCTTGTTTCTGCACCGTAGGCAATAAAGGTTGTTTTCGGATTGGAACCACCAATACCCATACCGTCATAGGTCTGATGGATATATTTTTCAATATTTACAGAATCGCAAATCACAATGTCGCTGTACTTTACCATCTGTTTTTCGGAGGTTTTCCAGTATTTTCTGATTGCAGGTGACCATTTTGCTCTCTTCCACTCATGACCATCCGGATTAAGAAATACTCTTCCACCAAGCTTATGTATTTTTTTATAGTATTTGGCAATCCACGGCCCTATCCTGCAAGCCATAATATATACGATCGGATGTTTGACATCGTTTTTCTTTATGTACCTTATGCAGTAATCCAATGCTTTTGTATCATATATGATAGCCTGACCGGAACCTACATTTGGCAATGGAATTTTAAAACAGTGTGCATTATGGTATTCGAATTCATTCTCTGCAAGAGGAGTAACACCTTCGAGCTTTGTTTCATCCATACAGCCGTCACCGTTGGCTTTGCAGGCGACATGATATTTTATTTTCGGATTATTCTGGTGGTATTCAGTCAGTTTATTAACGAAAGTTTCATATCCTCCGTAAGCACCAAGACTTTTAGCACCAACCAAAAACACATGTTGTATACTATCACTCATATCAAAAATCCTATCAATTAAAACTTGAATGTATCCTTAATTCCGCTCCACTTCTGATCCTTTTCACTCAGATTCAGCGGAGTACCATCCTCAAGGGTATAACCTGCAGCACTTGCCGTACCGTTATATTCACCCTTTACACCAAGTCCATCCCAATCAATACCAATCTCAGGATCATTCCAAGCCAGACCACCTTCATCATTAGCATGGTAGAAATCATCACACTTGTAGCAGAATTCAGCTGTATCGCTCAAAACGAGAAATCCATGTGCAAATCCTCTCGGAATGAGGAACTGCTTTTTGTTTTCCTCTGTAAGCAGAACGCCGAACCACTTGCCGTAGGTCTTACTGCCGCTTCTCAGGTCAACAGCTACATCGAATACAGAACCCTTGATAGCTCTGACGAGCTTTGTCTGAGGATACTGTTTCTGGAAGTGCAGACCTCTCAGCACACCCTTAGTTGACATAGACTGATTATCTTGTACGAAAGTAATATTGACTCCGGCTTCTTTCATGTCATTCTCGTTGTAAGTTTCCATGAAGTATCCACGGCTGTCACCATGAACGGCAGGAGTTATAACACAAAGCCCCTCGATGCCGCCAACATTCTTTTCAACTGTGATCTGTCCCATCAGTATTCTATCTCCTTTAAATATCTTGAAAGTGCATCCTGCCATGTAGGAAGGAGTGAAAAACCATTTTCTGTAAGCTTTAATTTATCCAAACGGCTGTTGTGAGGGCGTTTTGCCTTTGACAGCCCGTATTCTTCTGTAGTAACAGGCACAACATTAGTTGTGTAGCCTGCCTGTTCATATATTTCTTTGGTGAAATCATACCAACTGATGTATCCGCCTTCATTTGTTGCGTGATAATATCCATATTTTTCGCTTTCGCACATATCAGCAAGCAATTTTGCAAGGTCAAATGTATAAGTCGGTGTACCGATCTGGTCGTTAACAACACGGACAGTATCAAATTTCTTTCCGACTTTAAGCATGGTCTTGATAAAGTTATTGCCGTTTTTACCAAATACCCAAGCAATACGAACAATAAAGTATTTATCAAGTATCTCGCTTACCGCAAGCTCACCTTTAAGCTTACTGTCACCATAAACGCAAAGAGGAGCATAATCCTTGCAGTCAGGCTGCCAAGGCTCTATTCCCTCACCGTCAAAAACATAATCGGTGCTTATATATATCATCTTGCAGTCAAGCTCTTTACATACCTTTGCAATATTTTTTGTACCGTCTGCATTGATGGCATATACTTTAGCTTTGTTTTCTTCATCCTCGGCGGAATCAACTGCTGTCCATGCGGCACAATGAACTACTGCATCAGGCTTAACTTTCATCAGTACAGCCCTTACAGCCTCGCTGTCTGTAATATCGAGCTGTTCGTAGGGTGCATTAACAACAGCACTGCCATCATCCGCACCGGCATATTTTTCTGTAATATCACTGCCAACTGCTTCATGACCACGAGCTTTTAACTCATTGACAACATCATGTCCAAGCTGTCCGCAGACTCCTGTTACAAATACCTTCATATGTAAACTCCTTATCGATTAGAGTA
>CACYDD010000177.1 GCA_902773065.1 uncultured Ruminococcus sp.
ACTGTATAAAAAACGAGCGAAACATGAGAATTCATACGGTAGTCACACTGTATGTTCTGATTTTTGCACGTTTTTTTGCTTTTACAAGAGCTGAATATGCCGTTCTGCTGCTGACCATCGGAGGAGTGACAGCCGCAGAAGCATCCAATACCGCGATTGAAAAGCTTGCAGACAGAATCACACAAAAGCACGACCCTCTTATAAAAATTGCCAAGGATGCCGCCGCAGGTGCGGTACTGATCAGAGCGATTTTTTCTGTCGGAATAGGCTTATTTCTTTTTGGGAATATAGAAAAGCTTTCCGCAATGTATAATTTCTATGTATCTCACCCGATCAATCTGGCAGGGATTATAGCTCTTACTGTAATTTCTATTATATTTATCATTAATCCGCTTGGTAAAAAAGGAACAAAAGCAACGGAGGAAGAAAAATGAGTCAGAAAACAGCATTTATCGCAATCGTCGGCAGACCGAATGTCGGAAAGTCATCTCTGCTGAACTATATGCTGAAACAAAAAATTGCGATCGTATCATCAAAGCCGCAGACCACACGCACAAGAATTATGGGCGTTCTGACAGAACAGGATACCCAGCTGGTATTTATCGACACACCCGGACTGCATAAACCGCGAAACAGCCTTGATAAATTTATGCTCCGCTCGGTCAATGAATCAGTCGCAGGCGTTGATGCCTGTATGCTGGTTGTTGATGCAAACACCGATATCACCGAAGGCGAACGGATGTTTGCGGAGAAATTCAAAACATTGGATATTCCTGCCATTCTTGCCATTAACAAAATCGACACCATTCAGGACAAGGCAAAGCTTGCCCCGCAAATTGCAAAGTTTGCACAGCTTTATGATTTCAATGCCGTTGTCCCCTGCTCCGCTCAGACAGGTGACGGCATAGAGGGACTGAAATCCGAACTGAGGGTACTGGCAGGTGAAGGCGGCTATCTGTTTGATGAAGATACACTCACCGACCAGCCCGAAAGAGTACTTGCGGCGGAAATTATCAGAGAAAAGCTCCTGCGGCTTCTTGACAAGGAAATACCGCACGGCACGGCTGTTTTCATCGAACGCATGAAAGAGCGTGAAAACAGCGATATCATCGATATGGACGCTACCATTTTCTGCGAAAGAGCAAGCCACAAAGGAATCATCATCGGAAAAAAAGGTTCTATGCTGAAAAAAATCGGAAGCTATGCACGTCAGGATATGGAGAAATTCTTCGGGTGCAGAATCAACCTCCAGATCTGGGTCAAAGTCCGTGAGGACTGGCGCAACAGGGAAAATATCCTGCGCAGTCTCGGCTATGACCAGAACGAGTTTAAATAAAGAAGGGGTCAGGATTCAGGGGTCAGGATTCAGGCATCAAAATAATCCCTGAATTCTAAATCCTGAATCCTGAATCCTAAATCCTGTTTGCAAATACTGCCAATTATTTTCCGTATAATCGGGTATACTATATACATAAGTATTATTACGGAAATGCTTTGAAACGGAGGCAGTATGATGGACGAAAACACAGCCTGGAACAGATTTGCAGCAAGCGGAAGAGTTGAGGATTATTTAATTTACAAGGAAGCAAAAGCCTGCGCACCGCAGTTTTTTTCCGACATTCACACGGAGGCAGTCAATGAGAATCAAAACCGAGGGTCTGATACTGACGGAACAAACTATCAAAGAGAACGATAAGCTTGTCACCGTTTTAACAAAATCAAACGGTATCATACGCTGTTTTGTCAAAAACGCAAAACTGCTCAAAGGCAAGCTCTGCACCGCAACACAATCCTTATGCTACTCCCGTCTGTCAATTTACTGCGGACGGGACAGATACATAATTGACGATGCCGAACCCATAGAACTGTTTTTTAATCTGAGGCTCGACCTTGAAAAACTCGCACTTGCCCAGTATTTCTGTGAAATTGCCATGCACAGTATTCCCGAAGGCTCGTCCGCCGAGGAATATCTGAGCCTGATCCTGAATTCTCTTTATCTGCTTTCCACAGGCAAAAAGCCCGATCTCATGATCAAAGCCGTTTATGAAATGCGCTTTATGTCGCTTTCGGGTTATATGCCGAATCTGGTCTGCTGTGACA
>CACYDD010000178.1 GCA_902773065.1 uncultured Ruminococcus sp.
AATATTTTATCTTTCGTATCTGGGAAAGCAATCATGAACTGTTCGATAATTTCATATCCATCACTTTCACTGTTAACAAAATCTCTCATAAAGCGCACCTTTATGATATGCTCAATGTCAACTGTTGTCTTCAGCAGAAAATGCCGCAGATGCATATCTATAATAGCAAGCTCTTTTAGATAAGCAAAATCAAGATTGACATATTTCCCTTTTTTTTCGCCGTATTGGTACTTTTCAAACAACACATCATAAGCCTTAAGTTTGAAAAAATATGTATTTCTGCAAAGATAATTTTCCGCTTCTTTTTCAGATACTATTTCAAATCTGACTCCATTCTTTTTCATGTGTTGAATTTGCTCTTTGATACTTAATTTTGGTCGTTTTTCCATTTATAGTTGTTGTATATATGTCCTATTTTTAGCAGCTTTTTATTATTCAAATGAGTTTCTTAATCATTATTATCACTATTTTCATTTATTCTCACTCCAAATAACTCCAATACCTTTTGTGGATATAAAACATAAGTATAAACCCTGCTATCTGGCTTTTTGAAAGCCGTTCCAAACTTGCAGTCCTCTCTTTGAAGTAGTAGTCTGATTGTTTGCGGAGTACTCCCGCAACTCTCTGCAATCTTATCGATGTTACTCATCGTTTTTTTCCCCCCCATGTTATTCTTTCTCGAAGCTGAAATTTTTTTCATATTATATTGTACTTTAATAGTAAACACAATGCATATCTCTTTTCCATTCCAATTTCGGGAATTTGACAGTTGCATAGATAGAAAATATTTGCAACAAACAGTTTAATGACAGCTCACTCTGACAAATCTTCCATCGTCATTCAATCACCAAAGACTCCTAAGGACTTTCTTAAAGAGTGTCATTTGATTCTAAAGGGTGATCATTAAGATCCGTTTTCATGTCAATCCGCTGTAAAATCTTCCGTTTGTGATTCTTCAAACCGATCAGAATGAAAATTCAAACTCTTTCTCAACAAATTTCCCCATTCCTTCTATTTCTGATTCTTTTACACAATCACCCTTTAAATTTTCTCCTTTTTCACCAATCGTTTCCTGCACAGATTTTGGCTGAACTTTTGCTACTGGCACAACAACTTTGAGAGTGTAATCACCAGATAATGCCTTACCATTATCACTAAAAGCTTCTGTTACGGCCTTTCCATCTTTTAGTTTGAGTTTTGTCTGCCCGGTATAATCTGCTTTTTCAAGTGTTATTAATAGTTCTGTGTTGTCTGGCAAGTTGCTTGTTACTGTAAATTTTGGAGTTCCACTATCATTTGTGGTTTTTGCTTTAATGCTAACATCTATACCACTTGATTTTTCCGCATTATCACCGCATGAACACATAACAGCAGCTAACAAGACAGTCAATACGATTATTACTATTTTCTTCATTTCTGACACTCCCATAGTTTTCTAAATTATTATTACATCTTACTGCTTACATCGCATCCTCTTATCATTCACTTTGTTTCACAACTCAAATACCCGATCAAGAGTCCGACAAGAGAAAAAACTGCTCCGATCAGGATCATACCAAACTCCGGCACGTTTACTTTGTTGAATTCCACATTATTCGCCATGCTGAAAGTCGCATATTCTACAAGCATGTACATTACACCAAATACGATCGGGCTCAGCCACTTCCATTTTCCCCAGTAATCGTTTTTGCTGATAAGAAATGAAATCACAAATGTCGTTATCGGCATTATTATCCAAATAAACAAAATTGCGTATCCCATTCCGCCATCATCCGCAGTGAAAAACCAAAAGTCTATTATCGCTGCTGCCCAAATGGCTAGATACGAAAATATCAGAGTACGTTTTGCAGGTCTTGGTTTTTTCCCTTCACCCATTCGCTCCCCCTTGATGCTTTTATGACAATTTACAATAATACAATTATTCCTGACGCAGCAGATCCAGGCACTGCTCTATGGGTATGCCTTTGTATTTGTCAGCATTTTCTTTGTTCATCCTGATAAGATCGGCGACATTGTCCATTGCATATCTGACTGAGTTCATCAGATCCCCCTCTTCGAGGTATTTCCCGATCATCAGTGCCGAAAAGATGTCACCCGTTCCCGGGAATCTAACCGGAATATTCGTAAATGGCAGC
>CACYDD010000179.1 GCA_902773065.1 uncultured Ruminococcus sp.
CGAGACCTGCCACGATATTTCTGAGTTCACGGTCATTCATATCAAGACAGCGTTTGATGAGAATTCTTTTAACATCAATGTTCAGTGCATTTCCCTGCTGAATATGGTTATCAAGCATAGCACAGCAAAGGTTATTTGCCGCTGTTATTGCGTGCATATCTCCTGTAAAATGAAGATTGATATCCTCCATCGGAATCACCTGAGAATATCCTCCGCCTGCCGCTCCGCCTTTAATGCCAAATACCGGACCGAGAGAAGGCTCACGAAGAGCAACAACTGTTTTTTTGCCGATAGCAGACAAAGAATCGGAAAGACCTACCGACACAGTCGTTTTGCCTTCTCCCGCAGGAGTGGGGTTGATCGCTGTTACAAGTATCAGCTTGCCATCCTGACAGGCAGAAGTTCTTTTGATCAGTTCTTCCGAAAGCTTTGCTTTATATTTTCCGTAATATTCAAGCTCATCCTCTGTGATTCCGAGTTTTCCGGCAATTTCTTTGATTGGCCTGATTTCAGCCTGCTGTGCTATTTCAATATCAGTCAGCATAGTTTTCTCTCCTCTTTTTATCATCCGCATATCGGCAGAATTTAATATATTTTTATTTTAACACAAATTTCCTCTCTATACAATATCCCTACAGAATTTTTATCAAAAAGGTACAAAAATCCAACAAATCAAGAATCGGACATTTCCCTTTCCGAGAAATATCCGATCAGAATCACTTTTAATTTTCTGCTTGTTCCGTAATCGGCAGAATCCCGCCGATATCATAAAGCGGTTCTTTACCGAGAGAAATAATATCAACATTATAATTTGCCGCAAAGGCCTTGATATTTTCGTAATCTTTATGCAGACCGATATTACCGCTGAATACCAGTGTATTTTTGTTAATCAGACCGCACGTTCCGCCGATAAATCCGTAATCATATCCCTCCAAAGCAATATGACCGTGAGAAATTTTCAATACATCAATATCATTTTCCCTGCACACTTTACAAATTGAGGGATCTGCGGTAATGACTGCATTTTCACTGACTATGGCTGTTGAACATTTTGCATAACTCTGTTTGGTATGCAGAAGTCTGATATGATTCCGATTGCAGTACTCAATAACAGTCGGGTCTGTTTTTTTCGTATTGCAAATCACTTTGTCGCATAAAAAGCAAACATTCAGTTTTGGTGTTTTTGCACTGATACCGTCACAGCTGTATATTTCTGCTCCAAGTCCACTTAGTAAATGAATCATATCGGTATTACAGCTGTCCGCGGAAAAGCTGTTTCCGCCCAGATGACACAGGCACATATCGACATGGTATTGCTCTGCTCCGCTGATATCATTCAAGGGTTCAGGAGTAATAACAGAAACATGATAATTGTTAATCAGCTCAACCATGATCTCAGGTTTGCTGTCCGACATGACAACATAGCTGACATTACTTTGAGGAAGATTTGCTTTTTCCAAAAATCGGACTGACATAACATACGTCACCTTTCAATAATATCTCAGAGCTTCAACAGGTTTCAGCGAGGCGGCCTTGAAGGCAGGGTAGATTCCGAAAACTGTTCCGATCAGCACCGTAAAACCAAGCAGCAATAACATTATATCAATCTGTAAAGTCAGTGTCAATCCGAAAGCAACCGCAAGTGCAAGTGAAAGGCCGTTTCCAAGCAGCAGCCCTATAATACATCCAAGTAGACTGATGACAGCCGATTCTGCCAGAAATTCAAAAACGATCGACCCCTTTGTTGCACCTATTGATTTTTTGATACCGATTTCCCTTGTTCTTTCCTTTACAGAAACAAGCATGACATTCATGATATTCATTCCTGCCACGATCAGCGATATTGCACCAATACCCGAAAGCACAACAGAAAAGATATCTAAAATATTATTCAGACTTTCTTTCTGTTTACTTAGGTTATTGACAATGTAGGCATCGTTTAAATTAGTTTGCCGTTCCATCTTATTCAATATTTCTTTTTCCGCTGTTACGTCATCGGAATTCCGGTTGGTTTTGATAACGATCTGAGTAAAATTATTGCTGAGCATATTATTCTGCATGGTGCTGTAGGGAATATAAACAAAATCGGGAATAAAGCCCCCCATTATATTCTGGAGCAATCCGCTGCCTGTTTTGACTATTCCTATAATTTCATATTTTGCTGAAGATTCCCCGTTATTGATGACCATTTTCTTGCCAAGAACATTATCCGTTCCATAATTTTCAAGTGCAAATTTACTGTCTATAATACACACTCTCGAAGCGGCGGCAATATCTCCCGAATTGAAAAATCTTCCGTTCAGCAGTGACAGTGAAATTGTTTTATCGGCATTCCTGTCAATTCCCCATAAATAAACAGGCACCTGCTTATTGTTCAGTGTTGCGTTGGTTGTTTCAAATACAAGCGGCATTGCGGATTCCACATAGGAAAGAGATTCTATTGTTTCAAGCTCATTTTGGGTAAGGGGGGCATCATAGTTTTTGAGACTTACGGATATTTCCCCTATTCCCAGTCCGTCAATTTCCTCATTGACCGCTGCTGTACCAAAATTTCCGATATTCATTGTGAGCAGAACTGCTGACACGCCGACAGCAATTCCGCTGAGCGTCAGAACCATTCTTCCGAAATTGGAAAATGACCCTCTGATGGATTTCAGTATTAATTCAATCATTATTTTCACCCGAAGAAAGATAAATTTTTTGTCCGTCGGTTATCTCATTGACATTTTTGATAATTTTATCGTTCTCTTTCAGCCCTGATGTTACTGCAACACCTTTTTTGTATTCTGTTCCTGTTCTGATATATTTTTTGACTGCCTGTTTGCCGACAGCCGTAAAAACATAATCTCCTTTATCGTCCGAACGGATATATTCATACGGAACAATCAGTTGATCTTTATCTACCGATGTTGTGACAATACATTCGGCGGTATAGCCGATTCTGAGAGAGTCGTCGGGATTGTTTAATTTCACCGTTACTTCCACTGAGGTTTCCTTGCTGGTAAGTCCTGTTGTCTGCTTGGCTTCCTTGGCAATCTTACTGACCGTTCCCTGATACGTTTTATCTTCTACAGCGGTAAATTTGATTTTGACCTTCTGCTTTTTTTTGATTTTGCCGATATTGCTTTCATTCACATTGACCACAACGCACAAAGCATCAGGATCGGATATTTTCAAAAGTGATGAGTTTTTATTGACAATTTCATTTTCTTTATAAGCAACAGAAGATACTGTTCCGTTATTCGGTGCGCTGATCGTTTTCAGAACGGCATACTCCTTGATTTTTTCAATCAGCTCATCGGTCAGTGCTGTTTTGGAAATCAGACTGATCAGGCTATCCGCATCACCGAACGAATACTGTATTTTGTCCGTTTTCGGTATTTCGTAAACAGACATGAGCCGGTCTCCCTTTTTTACCTTATCCCCGTCACTGACATAGATTTTATCGATCAGGCAATAATTATCCGCCGATACAGTATGATTTGTCAGATATTGCAGCCGTCCCGAAGCACTGACGGTATTTTCGACGGACTGCGGTTTAAGTACAAAAATTTCTGCTTCTGCTGCGGCATTGGTAACACTTCCTATGGTAAAGATCGCTGTGATCGCAATAATTGTAACAAGATACAAAATTATATATTTTTTCATCCGACTCATCTCCTGTGTTTATTATGGTAATTTCTCAATTTAAATATAAATGTAATTTTTTTCTATTTTTGCAGCATGAAAAACAAAAAGTCCCGTTCACAGGGACTTTTATATCATATTATTTTTTATGCAGATGATTTCATTTCATCAAATAATTTCAGCCAAATACTTCCAATAACGTGTACCTTGGAAACTGTTGTTCCATCAGCAATATTGCTGCAATGATCCCTATACATATTATGGTGCAAATAACTGTTTTTAAACGAATCAATCGCTGAAATTTTGAATCGTCTATGATTTCCTGCTGAAAAACAATCCCTAAAACAGTTGTAATAAAACAAGCTATCAGTAAAAACATCAGAAGAATTACTGAAGCAAAACCGCCTCCTGCCGATGGTTTTCCATAACCAGGAAGTACCCAATTCAACGCACGAAGCGTATAATTCGTCATGTAAAAATACTGATAAACCGGTATTGCTGCGATAACGGAAATTCCGAATTTTATCAATGTATGACTCCATGTTCTGCTCAGCATTGCCAGACCATAAAATACAGCTGCCGCAAGAATAAAAATAAAAGACAGATAATTCGTTTTCCATGATAACATATCGGCAATGACCCA
>CACYDD010000180.1 GCA_902773065.1 uncultured Ruminococcus sp.
GGACATACTCTGCGGAAAAACCGGCAATACCTGCCGCAACCTCCCGCTTCATCGCATATCTGTTGCAGTCTTGCTTATCTATAATAACACACATCCAATCCAATTTCAAGCAATTTCTTTGTTATTTTTAGTAGAAATTTCAACTTCTTTTTTGTACATTTCGCTAATTAAATTTTTAATAACCGCACAAAATGCATTTAACATCTATATCATTTTTGTTTATTTTGAACATGGAAACACACGGGCGGGTGTATATAAACAACCGCCATGAGATCATGCTCACAGCGGCTGTTTAATTTGATTAAAAATCAGTTATGCTTTTTTCTGAGCAAAAGCCCTGCGGCTAATACTGCCGAACCCAGTGCGGCAAAAATAAGTGCAAACGGGAATTCAGAACCTGTCTGTACGGTATCGGTATTTCCTGTTGTTTTCTGAACAACAGCAGGACTTTTGGAAACAGCTGTTTCTGACCCGGAAGCTTCTGCGGATTCCTCATTGTCTGATTCATCTTCTGTTTCTTTTTCAGATTCAACATACGAATCCTCTTCTGCCTCCTCGGATTCTTCCGACTCTTCCTCTATTCCTTCAACATCTGCTTCATCCTCAGATGATTCTTCCGCAGCAGATTCCTCTGTTGATTCCTCTTCGGAAACCTCGGATGATTCTTCAACAGATTCTTCCGAAGATTCCTCTGCACCAATTGCAGGAATGGTATAAGTAAGGGTAACAGGTGCAACATTTACTTCTTCATAAAAATCTGCATTAACCACAACTTCAACGGTTCTTTCCGTATCGGAAGGTTCTGCGATTAGCTGCCACTCTGCCTGCTTGGATTCACCTCTGTTCATCGCATCATATGTCACAGACGTTTCTCCGTCACTTGTTGTAACGCCTTCCGGCAAAGTAAGACTGATTGTCGGCTTGCTTACATTAAATTCGCTTACATTCTGCAATTCACTCAAAATCGGCATCGGTTCATAGCCTGTTCCGGCTTCATTAACAGCAAACCTGTTTCCATCCTGCTCTGCTTTGAGCGAAAGTTCCGATTCCACCTCTGCAAGTCCGCCGTACATAACATATGTTTTTGAATCGCCCGGCTCAAAGGTAATAGGATTCCATATTGCAAGAGCTTCACAAACCCCGATATTTTCAGTAAGTTTAGGATAAAGCCCCCCAAAAAAACCACTGTTATTAAACTGCAATATATCGGGCTTTTTGCCTTCATCAAACCATGCCGCTAATGCTGATTTCGGTTCAGAAAGATCTTCAACACCTTTGATGAGACCCGGAATCTCATTGCCCTCAAACTGTTTTGCGTAATTTATCAAATCTCCGTTCGGCATAATAAAATAAAACTTGGTTTTGTCATCACGATAAAACGGAAGATTAAAACGAACACCAAGGTCATGTTTTTCCGTATCATTATTGGTAAGGGTATATTCGATTTTCATTGTATCAGGCTTCCCTGATGTTTTGCCATTCACAATAGAAAGTTTTCTTTCTACCGCAATGTTTTTTTCATCTTTATTACAGATATAGTTGACGGTTATTGTTTTATTTTCCTGATCTACAATAAAAGTAGGGCTGGTATAAGGGTTGGAATAATAAAAATCATAATATCCGTCATTGTGTTCAACACCATCAATATTCACACCACACATTGCAGCCCCAACTTTATATGTGTTGCCGCTGGAAATCCAATCATTGGTTGATGTGACTCTTCTCCCGTTTGAATCTAAAATTCCAAATCCCGAATCGGTAGTATAAACACTGATATAATCCGACGATACTTCATCATAACGATCCGAAGGGAATACCAAGTCTGTCTCCATCGCAGAGGCAGTAACACCCATTCCTACAGCCATCACAACAGCAAGCACAGCAGCTGCAGACTTTTTCAAAACCTTCAATATAACCCGACCTTTCCATTTTTATTCTGATTTTTCAATCAATTTACACTATTTTACATGTTAGTTTTTAAAATGTCAATAGTCACTTCTTAATTTTTAATATAAGTATAACGTAAGTATAAATTATCTTAGTTTTTAATCTTTTTGTAATAATTATCCAAACCGTATTACAATACTAATATGTGAGGTGTCGTATGAAAAGAAAAATAGATGAAACCCATCCGCTGTCCTATTTTCTGAAATCCGCACGTGAGGATCTTGATTTAACACAGCGCGATGTAATGAAACTGACAGGAATTAACAATAAAACGCTTTCGGGATATGAAAACGGTGTTGCCGAGCCTGATTTCAAATCGCTTGCCGCTCTGGCAAAACTTTACCAAATTTCATTTGATGAACTGCTGTCCATCAATGCCAACAAAAATATTTCCGATTATTTTCTGACAAACAATGAATTTCATATGCTGACCCTTTTCAGAAATTTTACAGAAGAAAAACAATGCGAACTAATTGTTCAAATGCAGGCATTGTCCGACTTTCTCAACAAAAACAAATAAACCCAAAGCCGCTGAACCACACTATCTGTGTTTCAGCGGCTTCTTCACTTTTCAGTTTTCATCAGTTATATCCATGCTTTTTCTAAGCAAAAGCCCTACCGATACTACTTCTGAATCCAATACGACAAAAAACAGTACATCTGTCATTCTATATGAAAAAGGAATCTTTATTACATCTTATATTGCAATTTGCTCCAAGAAAATCTTCTTATGATTCTTTTCTAATGGTTTTTTATTGACTTTGTTGTTTCAGCATGATATAATCTCTAATCTGTAAAGACATTTAGTCGCTTACCACAAACAATCTAGGAGGATTATTTATGAACAATCTCGCAAAAATTCTTACGGTTTCTATCGCTTCTGTCATTGCTCTTTGCTGTGTGGCAGGCTGTAACGGAAACTCAGGCACGGGAGAAGCAACCGAAAGCTCCACCACAAGCACAGCAGATAATGCTTCATCTGCAGATGAAGGCACAACTGAAAGTGCTGATGAAAGTACCGGAAAAGATACTACTGAAAGCTCGGCTGGCGAAGCTTCTGTGGATCTTGCATCTGCTGATTACAGTAATCCTGCAGTAACCATAGAATTCGGTGATTTTGAACTTATCCAAACCGTAACACAGGATATGCAGACAGGCAAATATGACGGTCAGGTCATCAAGGTAACAGGTATCAGCGAAAAAAGAATGAGCAACTGTACCGTACTTGAAAAGGATGAGTCAACAGGCAATGGATATGGTATGTCCTATTACCTCGACGGTCAGCCTGATCTCAGCGAATATCCCGATGAGGAAGCAAAAGTTGAGCTTTTAGGCGTTGTCACAGTCGGAGAGTACGATGTACGTGCTCTTACTGTTCTTCCTGATAAGGTAACGGTTCTCGATTCATAATTTCAATACGCAAAAAACTTCCGCATTATCTGTCCATTGCTTTGATAATGCGGATTTTTATTTAAAAATTGTACTATAGCTCTCCCAACTAATCGGTACAGCTATAACAGGAACAAAAAACGAAAGGTGCATAAAATGCAGAAAATTGTTTTAACAGATGCACAGACAGTTGTAGACAGTATTGTGAGTGCAGATTCATTAAAAGAATTCGGCGAGGTTGTTTCATATGGTCTTTTGCCTTATGAAGAGGTTGCGGAAGCGATTGCAGATGCGGATATCGTGGTATGCAATAAAACACAGCTGAATGCTCACAGCCTTCGGCTTGCGAAAAAGCTTCGATATATCGGACTTTTCGCCACAGGCTACAATAATATTGACATTGCATACTGCCGGGAACATGATATTACTGTCTGCAATGCCGGTTCTTATTCCACTAATGCCGTTGCGCAGCATACCTTTGCACTGATTTTAGAACATTTTAACAGAGTTGCACAATATAATCAGTATGTTCAGGAGGGTAAATGGAAAAGGAGTCCGACCTTCTCACCGTTTGTGTATCCGCTCAATGAACTTGCAGGAAAAACACTTGGCATTGTGGGACTGGGAGCAATCGGTCAGGCAGTTGCCAGAATCGCGAATGCGTTTGAGATGAATGTGATCGCGTACAACAGAAGCCGGAAAAATGTCAGCGGCGTTACACAGACAAGCTTTGAAGAACTGCTGCAAAAAAGCGATATTGTTTCAGTGCATTGTCCGCTGAATGCTGATTCAGAAAATATGTTTGATCAAAAAGCCTTTTCTGCAATGAAGCAAGGGGCATTGTTCGTCAATACAGCACGCGGCGGTGTCATGTCAGAACAGGATTTGTATGAAGCACTGCAAAACGAACACCTTGCCGGTGCGTGTATTGATACGCTCAGGGTTGAACCAATGGAGGAGGACTGCATATTGTTGCAGGCGAAAAATTGTATTATTACACCACATATCGCCTGGGCACCTGTCGAAACCCGTCAGAGACTGATGACAATCGTGACAGATAATATCAGAAATTTTCTGAGTGGAACACCAACCAATATAGTAAGCTGAAAAAAGAAACAATATGATATTCAGACAAGAGAGACTAATACCGAAAACCAGCTTCTCTTGTCTGATTTTATTTTTACGTAATTTGTTTTTTAATGCCACTCGACGCTGTTTTTAGTAGCAAAGTGGTAACATTTTATTGTATATATTCATATTGGAGAATAATGTCAGATAGTGAAATATTTTACATTATTACAATACTTTACAGCGGGGTATGGACAATGAGAAAATCGGCAAAGAAAAAGCCGGAAAACGACATCCGGAGTTTTTCTGTGAAATTTATGATGAATTATGATAACTCTGTGATCATGACAGCAGCAGATGATAACTATCTGATGCTGGAGGGATGTGCAAAAGAGGATATCGGTAAAAACATCAGGGATGTTTTAGGCAAGGAGGACTGCAAAAGGCTGAAATTTTATTTTGACAGCTATCGGGGTCATGAATTCCAACTAAAATATATTAAAAGATTTACAAAATCTGACAATTTGTTATGGAGCGTCAATGCTAAAATAAATTATCCGAATATGTATTGTGATGCCCAAAGGCTTGAAGACTCCGGCAACAGTCTTTACACAAAGGAAACAGAAGCTTTTTCGGAGCAATATGGTGTAATGATTCTGAAGAAAACAGAAAAAAGCTACCATATTGAATATGCAAGCGATTTTATTTACAATATGACAAATGGGAAGAATGATGTATACATTGATGATATACTTGAGGGTGAGGAGACACAGAAAAGATTTGAAAGAATACTTGATCGCTGTATTGTGAAAAATCTTCCTTTTGAAGGTTATGTAAAAACTACATTCAAGAAGTACGGAGAAGTAGTCGGTCACATCAGGATCAAGCCGTTTACCAAAAATGGCGATTACTGTGCAGCAGTGAGTATTTCTGAACGAAACGAAAACACCCCTTCAGCTTCTGTTCCGTATTCAATGAATATCTCCGAGAAAATTTCAGGGAAATATTTTTTTGGCTGCGGCATAATAGATTGTTCATTGCACGACCACATTTATTTTTATGATATCAATCCTTATCTTGCAGATCTGATCTCAAAGGGAAGGATCCGTAAAAGCGTAATTGTGAATTCTTATCCATTTAAAAGTGCTTTATGTCAGAAAACATCTTTTTTTGGTATGATCAATTCACCTGACATTACAGGCAAAGAGCATTACCGTTATTTTATCGGTGCAGTTCCAGTGATCATGGGAAACGAAGCTGTCAGAATGTTGATTTTTCTGATTCCGTCGGAGAATCATAATATCATGGATGAAAGCCTGTTAGGAGTTCTGACACCGAGAGAAAGCAACGTTCTGAGACTGGCAGCAGAGGGAATGGATAATAAATGTATCGCAAGTCTTCTGAATATCTCTGACGGTACAGCCAAAAGAGAATTGTTCTGTTGTTATCAGAAGTTGAATGTAAAAAATAAAACCGAAGCACTGCTTAAAATGTATCATCTGATATAGCAGGCATGAACAGCCGCAATCAAATATACTTCCTGATTCTATCAAAGCTGTAACAAAATTGATACGGAAATGTCATATTAAATAAACTTTTGTTATATTGAATGTTATACACAATTATTATATAATATTATCACAACGTTGCGATATGCAATGCAGGGAAAGATAATAAAAATGAGGAGTATATGTATGAAGGATATGAAAAACAACTGTTTATTTTTAATTTCAAATGATGAGTTTGACTATCGGATTTTCAGCTCAGTGGTTATGATTCCGGACTATGGGTATGCGACAACATACGGGATTAGTATATCCGGGGATAATGTTCATGAATGTGTGGAAGATATCACAGACGAATTTGACAGATTAAAGAACTTTTGTGAATTGCTGTGCATAGAAAAAGCTTATCCGGAACATCTGAAAGATCTGGTGGAGGATTTTCTTGTTATGTAAAAATGGCATCAAAATACTTCTCGTATAATTATACAAAAAGTATAATTAATAAAAATTTATGCTTCTTTACTTTACAATTTGTTTATGATATAATTATATACAGTCACATTAAAAAGGCAATGATATCAACGTATATTGTTATTCTTTATTGTTGTTTTTATTCTTTTGATTTTTAAGAATAAAGAAAAAAGAATAAATAATAATACGTAGATCAAAAGGGGGACTTGTATATGCATAAGCATAACGGAGAAAAATTTTATATCACCACACCGATTTATTACCCATCGGGTAATCCGCATATTGGTCACTGCTACACCACAACAGCTTGTGACTCTATCGCAAGATACAGACGAATGCAGGGATATGATGTCATGTTCCTGACCGGTACAGATGAACATGGTCAGAAAATTGAGCAGAAGGCTGCCGAAACAGGCGTGACTCCGAAACAGTATGTTGACGAGATCGTTGAAATTTTCAAAAAGCTCTGGAGCTGCATGAATATCAACTATGACAGATATATCCGTACAACGGATGATTATCATGTTGAGTCCGTGCAGAAGATCTTTAAGGAGCTTTATGACAGAGGATATATCTACAAGGGCGAATACAAAGGAAAGTACTGTACGCCCTGCGAAAGCTTCTGGACAGATTCTCAGCTTATTGACGGTAAATGCCCCGACTGCGGCAGACCTGTTACCGAAGCAAAAGAAGAAGCGTATTTCTTTAAAATGTCACCATTTGCTGACAGGATCGAAAAGCTTCTTACCGAAACCGATTATCTCCAGCCGAAAACAAGAGCTGTTGAGCTTGTCAACAACTTTATCAAACCGGGACTTGAAGATCTTTGCGTATCAAGAACAAGCTTTAAATGGGGTATTCCTGTAAGCTTTGACGAAAAGCATGTTGTATATGTATGGATCGATGCGCTCTCCAACTATATTACAGCACTGGGTTATCAAAACGAACAATACAACGACTATGAAAAGTTCTGGCCTGCTGATGTTCACATGGTTGCCAAGGATATCATGCGTTTCCATGCGATCATATGGCCCGCAATGCTGATGGCACTGGAAGAGCCGCTGCCGAAGCACCTCGCCGTACACGGCTGGATCACCTTTGATGGCAAAAAAATGGGTAAATCCCTGGGCAATGTTGTTGATCCGTTCATGCTCAGCGAGCGTTACGGTGCAGATGCGATCCGTTACCACATTATGAGAGAAATGGCACTTGGTGCAGATAGTTCCTTCTCCAACGAGATCATGATCAACCGCATTAATACCGACCTTGCAAACGGTCTGGGCAACCTTGTTTCAAGAACAGTCGCCATGGTGATCAAATATTTCGGCGGCACACTTCCCGAAGAAAGAGAAACAGGCGAGTTTGATAATGAACTGATCGCAGCTGCGACAGGACTTTCCGACATTGTGGACGACTATCTTGACAAAACACAGCTTAACAATGCCCTTGCGGAGATATTCAAGGTTGTTTCCCGTGCCAACAAATACATTGACGAAACAGCTCCATGGGTTCTTGCAAAGGATGAAAGCAAAAAAATCAGACTGGCAACTGTACTCTACAACCTTCTGGATACCATCAGGATCGTATCCACACTTCTGTCTGCCTTTATGCCGACCACCATGCCGAAGGTATGGGAGCAGATCGGCGCAGCCGATACGGATGTAAGCTATGATAATGCAGCAACATTCGGCATTCTTCCAAAGAATGTTACTGTTCAGAAAGGGGATATCATTTTCCCCAGAATTGATGTTGACAAGGAAATTGAAGAGCTTAACAAGCTGATCAAGCCTGCCGAGGAGAAAACAGAAGAAAAGCCCGAAGGACTTGCTTTGATCGGAATAGAGGATTTTGCAAAAGTAGAACTTACTGTAGCAAAGGTTATCAATGCTGAGCCTATTAAAAAAGCAAAGAAGCTTCTGAAACTGACACTTGATGATGGTTCAGGCACAGAAAGAATTGTCGCCAGCGGCATTGCAAAATTCTACACCCCTGACGATCTGATCGGAAAAAGCGTTATCGTGGTATCAAACCTCAAACCTGCCGTTCTTTGCGGCGTGGAAAGCAACGGCATGATCCTCGCAGCCGACGACGGCGACAACATCAAAGTCA